>JAHEYE010000096.1 GCA_023251695.1 Sphingobacteriaceae bacterium
TAACAAGGTAATTATCTTGAAAATCCGGTTTTCCATGAGGCTTTATATGAGTAAATATATGAATTGCCGCCAAGTATAACCAGAGGCCGTAAAAGTTTAGTATAATATCACCCTGTACTTTTCCGCCATTTTTTTTATCTGCTCATCACTTATCTGATGAATATTCTTGCCTTTGTGACGATTTTCAACTGTAATAATAAAAATCTGATACTTGTATTCAGCTGCTAATTTAAAATAAGGCGCAATCTCCCACTCCAAAGAAAAAACATTATCAATATAAATTTTAGAAACATTTTTTTGCATGGAAGTCTTTGTATTCTCCTCACATTGCTTATAAGCCAAATGATTTTTATCGAATTCAAATTTATAGTCTCCATTTTTCAGGATAAAATAATCATCAATAGAAAATATAGGATACTTTCCATTCTCACTCAACTCTTTTGCTAAAGTTGTTTTTCCGGAACCGGGTAAGCCGCGTAGTAGAATGAGTGAGTTCATTTTAAAGATTTCCCTAAAATTACTTAATCTTAATTAAGAAAGAAAAGCCCGTTCAAAACGATCAGACATGACTTTAGCGGTTACTAAATCAATTTAAAATCTGTGAAGGTGCCCTATTGGTTATTTAGGGATTAGGTTTTCTCTTCTATTTTCATTCTTTTTAGATAATAATTTTAACCCCATCCAAATGAAACAACTTTTACTCGTGTTCTCGTTTTGGTTACTGGTACTTAATGCTTCCTCCCAAAGCGCTTTAGATTATCTCGATTACGTTTTTCCTATGGACTCATTAGCAGGTTTCAATGCGAAATCTGCCAATAAAATAGCCATGGACCATTTTTATTTTGGTAGCGAATACAAAGTAATAATGTATAAAATGAAACGTGATTTCATTAATACAAAATATGGTTATACGCAGGCTTCTTCATTTATTTCCGGTAATTCAACCGCAAAAGGAGGTAGTCCCATAACCATACTTGGCGCTCCCTGTAACAATGAAGATTTTGAAGCTTCTGCTGCAACAACTGCAACCACAGCAGCTGCAGCCATTGGTACTAGTCTTGCAGGATGGAATGTTACCCAAGGCCAAAACAGCGGATTAAACTCTTCATGTACAATGGCAGGATGTTGTTCTACCGCAGGAAGTACGAATGCATGGATTAGAACCACTCCTTGGACAGACCCCAACGCCGGTGTATTAGGTGTTATTGCTGCGTCACCATTAGGCGGTACAAAAATACTTCAGATGAATGATAACATTCCCATAACAGGAGAAATGGTTATGATTCAACAAACTTTTCCTGTTACCAGCGCTAATGCCATGTTTCAAATGGCTTACCTGGCCTCTCTCAACGGTTCGGCTCACGCTTGTTGCGATCAGCCATTCATGACAATAAAGGTTGTGGATTGCATGAATGTACCTTTAGCATGTCCTTCCCTTAGTGTTACACCTCCGGGCGCAGCGTGTGTTTCATCAGCCCCATCAGGATGGACTACCAACGCAGCTGGTATTTCTTATACAACTGCATGGCAAAAATATTCTCTTGATTTAACTCCTTATATCGGAACATGTATTACAGTTCAGTTTCTTGTAAGTGATTGCAATGGTTGGGCACACCACGGTATGTGTTATGTGGATTTTCTTTGCTCTCCAATGAATATTCAGGTAAATACAGTTTCTTTCCCTGCAGGTCCACCTGTTGTTGCAGTAACTGCATGCGGTGTGGCTACCGCCTCTATGACAGCACCTCCTGGTCTTGGGCCATATTTATGGAATGGTCCCGGTGGAAGTGGTATCACAAACAACACTAACCAAACTATTACAACAACTATGGCAGGCAATTACACCCTTACTATGACGCCTCCGGGTCTTTGTGCGCCAATAACAAAAACAATCAGTCTGAGTTTCGGAGTATTTCCTGCAGGTGGTTTCACAAGATCTAATTCCTGCACAACTTATACTTTTACCAATACAGGTGCCGCCTCACCTGCAGTACAAACTTATTCAATAGTCGGTCCCGGGGCGCCCCCCAGTTACACAACTACGAATCCCACAAGTGTCGTCAATCTCGCACCTTCAACAACGTACACCATTTACCAAACGGTAACAAATGCTGCAGGGTGTCCAACAACTACATCAGTCGTTATCACAACACCTGCCGGACCTAGTCCTGCATTTACCGCAGTTCCATCATTTACGCAATGCTTTAGTGGGAATGCTTTTACATTTAATGCCACTACAGCTGCAGGTACCCACACTTATAATTTTATTCCTGCAGCAGGTGCACCACCGAGCGGATTTGTAAATAATTACGGTCCGGTTAGTTTTACTTCGCCCGGTACTTATACAGTGCAACATACTACAATTAGCGGTGGATGTACAGTTGCAACAACCTCTGTAGTAGTTGTTAATTCAACACCAACGATAACATCTATTACTGCCTCCCCGCCGGGATGTGCCGGAGGAACTGCTTCATTAACAGCAACAGGTGGGCCAGGACTTGTTTCGTGGAGTGGTCCGAATTCTTACACAGCTTCCGGTGCCAGTGCATCCGTTCCAAATTTTAATGCAATTAATCAAGGTGTTTACACAGTTACTATTAATAACAATGGCTGCCCGAGAACCGGAACCATTTTAGTTAATATGGGAACGATACCAACAGCGAGTTTAACAAATACAGGTCCTTATTGTCAGGGCGCCACAATTATTTTAAATGCAACAACAAGTTCAACCGCTGCTACCTTTACCCAATTCTATGACTGTTGCTGGTGGTCGACTTGTTGTGGTCCTACTTTTTCGGCGGCTGTAACACCAACTGCTACTACATCTTCATCCGGTGTTTATTATTTCTGGGTTCAATTCAGTAACGGCTGTACAGCCCAGGCACAAACAACTGTAACTGTAAATCCGTGTGTTTTGCCAATTGAGCTTCTGTGGTTTGACGCTGTTTGCCAAAATAATGCCATAGAAGTAAGCTGGGAGACTGCAATGGAAAAAAACAATAAATCTTTTAGCATTTTAAGATCTGAAGATGGGATTAATTATGAATTGGTTGCTATTTTAAATGGTGCCAATAACAGCAGTTCTTCCAAACGGTATAGCTATACTGATAAAAAAGTAGAACCCGGAAGGATATATTATTACCGTTTAAGGTCTACTGATTTTTCTAATGCGGAAGAAGATGCGGGTAAAATGATTTCAGTTCAATGCACAAAGAAAAACTTCGGGCTTGAAATTTTCCCGAATCCCTCAAGTACAGAAATTTATGTTATCAGTGAAAATAATTTAAATAACGCAACAATTGAAATTTTGAATAACATGGGCCAGAAGGTAAAAACTTTTACCAACGTTAATCTAAATAAAAACGAGCGTTTCACTATTGATGTGAGCGACATGTTAAACGGCTGCCATCAGTTAATTGTTTCAGATAATGAAACTATAATACAAAGAAAATTAGTAAAATACATTAATTAAGTTCAACTAAAAGCCCGACACAAGAGTCGGGCTTTTAGTTTTTCCTAACGAATAAATTCGGATTACATATTCCTTCTGTACTGACCACCCACTTCAAATAAAGAGAAAGTAATTTGTCCGAGCGAACAATATTTTACCGCTTCCATTAACTCTGCAAAAATATTTTTGTTTTGAATAGCGGTTTCCTGTAAGCGTTCCAATACCTCAACAGATTTTTCTTTGTGCGAACCATGCAATTCTTTTAGCATGTTAATCTGATATTCTTTCTCTTCTTTTGTTGAACGGATAACTTCCTGTGGAATTATGGTTGGAGAACCTTTTGAACTTAAAAATGTATTTACGCCGATGATAGGATATTCACCCGTATGCTTCAACATTTCATAATACAAACTTTCTTCCTGAATTTTCCCGCGCTGATACATAGTTTCCATCGCACCTAATACACCACCCCGTTCTGTTATTTTATCGAATTCGCTTAGTACAGCTTCTTCCACAAGATCAGTTAATTCCTCAATTATAAATGAACCTTGCAACGGGTTTTCATTCTTTGCTAAACCTAACTCGCGGTTAATAATTAGCTGAATGGCCATTGCCCTACGAACCGATCCTTCAGTTGGCGTTGTAATAGCTTCATCATACGCATTTGTGTGCAACGAATTACAATTATCGTAAATCGCATACAGGGCTTGTAAAGTAGTGCGGATATCGTTAAAATCTATTTCCTGCGCGTGTAACGAACGTCCTGATGTTTGTATGTGATATTTCAACATCTGACTCCTTTCATTTCCTCCATATTTAAATTTCATTGCCTTTGCCCAGATTTTTCTTGACACACGTCCGATCACAGAATACTCAGGATCGATACCATTACTGAAGAAGAATGATAAGTTTGGAGCGAAGTCATCGATGTGCATTCCACGGCTCAAATAATATTCTACAAACGTAAATCCATTCGCTAAGGTAAATGCCAATTGCGAAATAGGATTTGCTCCCGCTTCTGCAATATGATATCCGGAAATAGATACAGAATAAAAATTACGGACTTTTTGATCAATAAAATATTGCTGCACATCGCCCATCACCCGCAAACTGAATTCTGTACTGAAAATACAAGTATTCTGTGCCTGATCTTCTTTTAAAATATCGGCTTGCACCGTTCCCCGAACCTGTGATAAAGTGGATGCTTTTATTTTTTCGTAAACATCTTTTGGTAAAACCTGATCCCCTGTTACTCCTAATAACATTAAACCTAAACCATCATTTCCATCAGGAAGATCGCCTTGGTATTGCGGACGCTTGGTTCCTTTTGTTTTATAGATGTCAGTTATCTTCTTCTCAATTTCTTTTTCTAATTTATTTGCCTTGATGTACAATTCACATTGCTGATCAATAGCTGCATTCATAAAAAATGCTGCCAATGTTGGTGCCGGACCATTAATTGTCATCGACACAGAAGTTTTTGGATCTGCTAAATTAAATCCGCTATATAATTTCTTAGCATCATCCAAACAACAAATACTCACACCTGAGTTACCTATTTTGCCATAAATATCGGGACGGTAATCAGGATTATTACCATAAAGCGTTACGCTATCAAAGGCGGTGCTTAAACGTGCAGCCGGTAATCCTTTACTTACATAGTGAAAACGTTTGTTCGTTCTTTCCGGTCCGCCTTCACCGGCGAACATGCGCGTTGGATCTTCTCCTTCGCGTTTGAATGGATAAATACCCGCAGCATAAGGGAATTCTCCCGGGAAATTCTCTTGTAAATTCCATTGTAAAATGTCGCCCCATGCGGTGAATTTAGGCGATGCAATCTTTGGAACTTGAGTATGCGATAATGATTCGTAATGTGTTTTAATTTTCAATTCTTTATCACGTACTTTAAAAATATAGAATTCGTTACTGTATAATTTCTTTTTCTCTTCCCAGCCTTCAATCGTTTTTAAATTACGAGGATCAAGATCTAATTTTGTTTTTTCAAACGCTTCTTGTAAACCTTTTATTAATCTATCTTTATCTTCAATAGCCGAAGCCTTTAAAGTTTCGATTGATTTTTGCAAACCGTAAAGTTTTTGTGCGATTTCTGCCTGTTCTTTTCCTTTCTTATCGTAATTACGGTTATTCTCGCTGATCTCGCTTAAGTAACGTGTTTTTGCAGGAGGAATGATGTAAATCTTTTCGCTCATCTCGTTCGTGATAACGAAATTAGATTTCAGCTTTTCATTCTTGGTTTTCTCAAGCAATTTATCCATTACCGCCCGGTACAAACGGTTCATACCCGGATCGTTGAATTGAGAAGCTATTGTTCCATGAACAGGAAGAGAATCATCATTGGCGTCAAATAAATTATGATTGCGCTTGTATTGCTTTTTCACATCACGTAATGCATCTAAGGCACCGCGCTTATCAAATTTGTTGAGTGCAATTATATCGGCGAAATCCAACATGTCGATTTTTTCCAATTGTGATGCTGCTCCGTATTCAGGCGTCATCACATATAAACTCATGTTACTGTGTTCAATAATTTCAGTGTCACTCTGCCCTATTCCGCTCGTTTCAAGAATTATCAGATCAAAGTTTGCTGTTTTACAAATATCAACCGCGTCTTGCACATATTTACTCAACGCTAAATTGCTTTGACGGGTTGCCAACGAACGCATGTAAACTCTATCATTACGGATGGCATTCATGCGGATCCTGTCGCCTAATAAAGCCCCGCCGGTTTTACGCTTACTTGGGTCAACGGAAATAATAGCAACTTGTTTGTCTTTAAAATCAACTAAAAAACGGCGCACCAATTCATCCACTAAACTACTTTTACCTGATCCGCCGGTTCCTGTAATTCCCAAAACTGGTGTCGCAGATGTTTTTGCTTTCTCCCGTACTTTATTCAGCATTGCGGTGCTTTCTTCATTAAAATTTTCAGCCGCTGAAATTAGTTTGGCTATTGATTTATAATCGCGCTCAATTATATGGCCTACTTCACCATTTAGGTTTTTACCTGTGGCGAAATCACATTGCTTTAATAAATCATTTATCATTCCCTGCAAACCCATCGAACGTCCATCGTCAGGCGAGTAAATTCTTGTAATTCCGTATTTATGCAATTCTGTGATTTCCGTTGGTAAAATAACCCCACCTCCACCACCAAATAATTTTATGTGTGTACAGTCCTTCTCTTTCAAAAGATCGTACATATATTTAAAATACTCAACATGTCCGCCCTGATAAGAGGTAACAGCAATTGCATTTGCATCTTCCTGAATGGCGCAATTCACAACCTCTTGTGCGCTTCTATCGTGACCTAAATGAATAACTTCGGCCCCGCTCGACTGAATGATACGGCGCATAATATTAATGGCGGCATCGTGACCATCGAAAAGAGCAGCGGCCGTTACAATACGGATCTTATTTTTTGATTGATAAGGGGTGGTTTCCATTGGGACTTTAATATAGCCCACTAATATAGGCAAAATAAGCCTTTTTGGGAAAGGGGATTTTGAAAGGAATTATGAGCTGTTTTACAGGGATTTCAGATGATTCTTAGCTCTTACTTTAAAATCAAGGTCCTCCAAAACAGCGGTTTCCCTGTTTTTCAATTTTATTACCAAATTAAAATATATGCGGGCTTTCTCTGTCTCGCCATTCTCCATCAAGGCCTCAGCATAATAGAAATTGTTGGCAATGTCGGAAGGAAAATATTTTAAAGTTTTTTCAAGTACCCGTTTTGCTTCAGCTTTGCTTGGCCAATCAATAATAAGAGGGACAAACGGGGTTTTATAATTGAGAATGCCTAAAACTTTCCATCCCGTGCATGAATTATACATAGAATCTAATTCAATTAATTTCATTGCGCTTTTATGCATTTTTTCCACTATACCATTCGTCGCGTTTGCAAATGCGCCTGTGAGTTCTGCTTTTAATCCGACACTAGTGATATGTTCGAAAAGAATAGCTCCTGATAATGGAAAAACCTCCATATACATTTCAGAAAGTTCGATGGTCTTGTCGAGTAAATTCTTTTTTTGTTTTTCAGTAGTGTAAACAAAACGCGTCTTAAAATTGAGCGACAATAAATAATACAAAGCACATCTCTCTGAGCCATTTCCGTTCTCAATTTCAGTTTCAAAAAGATAAATACATTTATTAATCAGGTTAGAGTCTGCCTGTAAACCCTTTGTCTTCTCATGCCGTTTGTTAAAGAGTTCGATTGCTTTGTCAAGTGATGTTTGTGACCGCCCGATAAATAAAAAACTAAAGAATATGAATAAGAATTTAATTCTCATTGATCTCCGATGAATAGAATTGCCGGCACCACTGACGGTATTTTCCGATAGGACCATCTCCTAATGCAAGAGCAGGATTGTCGATATAAACCTTATTTTGCCATACATCAAAATCCTGACTCACATCATGACAATACCCCTTAAATGCTTTGTTCAGAATTATTTTATTCACTAAATTTTTTGGGAGTAAACCTAAAAACGGATTTACCTGCGATGGTTTTTCTATTCTCTTAACCGACATTCCAATTTTGAGAATGATTTTTCCTTCTTCGGTTGGCGTCGGAAAAACATATTGACGCGTTTGAATTTTATATTGGGGAATATCTACTTCAACAAACGAATAACCCAAACCGTGAACGTGAATATTTATATTTGCACTGATAGTTTCATTTCCCAAAATACCGCCCTTCCGGCTAAACGCATATTTTGCATTAAGGTATGGTCCATTAATATTAAGATCATGCAATTCTTTTACATCAAAATATTTATGCACAATTGCAAAATGCCCAATGTCGACACTATTTTCGGTTGTTTCTTGTGGATGGCTGTTTAATTCATAATCTGTAGTTAAAACTTCAGTCCAATTTTTATTATCAGTTAGAGGCACTTCCCACAATGGAATTTCATTTTTAGAGTGGTGCCAGATGATAATGAAATCATTCACTTCGCGGATGGTATGCATTTTCAAAACAGCTTTTGCCGGTGGTTTGGAATCATAGCCTGTTTTCGTGCAATTTCCATTTGTATCGAAGCAAAAATAATGAAATGGGCATTTTATCGTTTCACCCTCAATCATCCCACCGAAACCTAAATGTGCGCCCATATGCGGACAATACGCATCAGCCGCTAAGGCAAGACCTGAGGCTGTCCTGTAGATTACCAAGTCTTTACCAGCAAATTTACGGGAAACGATTTCGCCGTTTTTGAGCTCCTCTGATTTTAACAAAACATACCATCCGTCGGGGAATGGGAATAGTTTTTTTGAGAATGGCAATTTGAGCATAAAGGGCTAAAACAATTTAACAATAAAAGTAAATATTGTCTCTGAATTTTACTATTTTTACACTCTAAATTTAAAAAAACATAAACTCATGAAAAAATTTACTTTTATTTTTGCGTTTGTTGCTTTGGCTTGCGGTTTTGCATTTAGTCAGGCTACATTCGTAGTAGCAACTCCAACTGCGAACGGAACATCAGCTAACCGTTTACCAAACGGAACCTCGGGTCACGCTTATTTCAGAGGTGCTTCTTTAGTTCGTACTACAGAATTAACGAACATGCCTGTTTCTACAACTTTAAGCTCTGTTGGGTTTACTACATCAACAGGTGCTACTTCAGCTGTTACAGGTTCTATCACCATTTACATGGAGAATACAGGTGATGTTACTTTTAATAAAGGAACAACATGGTCGGGCGTTACCCCGGGTATGACTATTGTTTATACAGGAACAATGTCAGTTCCGGCATCCGCAACTACTGTTGATTTGCCTTTAACTACACCATTTATTTATACCGGTGGCGGTATTTATGTTGCTTATGAGTGGCAGTCTGCAGGACCTTATTCCACGGGAGCTGCGGTTTGGTCGTCAAATACCGATTTAGTTAGCGGTTGTATTTCCGGGCCTAGCGCTACTGCATTTCCTGCAACATGCGTTACTTCAAATTTCCGTCCTTGTATGCGTTTCGGATTCCCTAACACATTGACAAATGACGTTTCTGTTGATTATATCAACACTATGGGTGATGTTGCTTTAGTTTTAGGAGCACCAACTGTTCCATTAAGTGCTATCGTAAGAAATAACAGTAATGTTGCTTTAAATAACATTCCTGTTACAGCTAATATGACAGGTGCTAATACTTTTGCTAACAGTCAAACCATTACAACATTGGCTTCAGGCGCAACTACTACAGTTAACTTCGGTGCAGGATGGATGCCTTTGACTCAAGGCGGAAGCACAATTACTGTCTCTGTTCCGGCTGACCAAAATAACGGTAACAATTCGATGAATTTTAAAAATATGGCGACTTGTAACACGGGTGGGTTTGCACAAGATCCTGCTAATTACACGCAATCGGTTGGCTTTAACACCGCATCAGGAATACTTTCGACTTTAGTTCAATTACCTGTAGCCGCTACTGTAAACGGTTGTAATATTGCTATTTCTTCAAATACTGCTTCAGTTGGTAACATAGTTTACGGTGTAATGTTAGATATGGCCGGTAATATTTTAACAGCAAGTACTAATTCACTCAATATCGCAATCGGAGACCTAAATACTGTCACTTCATTTACATTTGCTACACCACAGGCAGTAACTGCAGGACAAACCTGGTATGTTGGTATGGCTCAAACTGCAAACGCCTCTCTCGGTTATTTCCCTTTTGGCGCTTATATTTCGGGTTACCTTAACTCGGCTTATTATACAAATGCGATTACAGGTGGTACCTTAGCTTTGTTAACGACTAATTTAGGACAGTTCGGTATTCAAGCAAATTTTGCAGGTATTTGTGGTCCATTAGGTGTTGCTTCAGTTAAATCTTCAGATAACAACTTAACTGTTTACCCTAATCCTGCAAACAGCTCTTTATTTGTAAAATTAGGTTCGGTTAGCGGTAAAGCGGTTGTTGAAGTTTACAATGCGATTGGTCAGGTTGTAGTCTCTGCAAAAGAAATCAGCGACATTACGACTGAAATTAATGTAAGCAACCTTGCAAAAGGTGTTTATATTTTGAAGGTGACAAATGGTAAAGAAGTATCTAATACCAAGATTGTTATTGAGCGCTAATCTTTAAATTTTCTTATATAAGACCCGGGCTTTTAGGTCCGGGTTTTTTTATGGCCATAATTTGTAATTATCAAAAAATTAGTATTTTTGCACTCCCTTTAGCAAAGGCCCTTCATTTTTTGGGCAAAAGCCAAAATGGCCCGTTCGTCTAGGGGTTAGGACGCGTCCCTTTCACGGACGAAACACGGGTTCGATTCCCGTACGGGCTACAAATAAAAGCAGAATTTCCCACCTCGGTGGGAATTTTTGTTTTTGGTCGGGTCAAAATGAGCTTGCTTGTTTTGAACTGAGCAAAAACAAAAATCGACCTAGACGAATTCTGCTTTTTCAAGATGAGTTCGAAGGGAACCTGGCTTGCCAAAATCCCGTACGGGCTACTTGAAAACCATCTTCGGATGGTTTTTTTATTTCAGCCTATTGCGATGCCAATTGTTACATTTTAGTTAAATTATTTAGTAGGACGATTAGTATGTTTGAAAAGCC
>JAHEYE010000319.1 GCA_023251695.1 Sphingobacteriaceae bacterium
GCTGAAAATTGATGAAAATATGGCGAATGCCTATTATATGAAAGGCTCCGTTTTTAAGGAAATGGGTGATACAGGAAAAGCACTTTCAAGTTACCAAACGGCCATTGAGCAGGATAATAAATTCTTCGATGCTTTCCTTGATGCAGGTATTCTTTATGCCAGTAAGAAGAATCCTTTGGCATTTGAGTATTTTGATAACGCATTGAGATTAAAACCCGGTTCAGAAAATGTTGTTTTTGCTAAGGCAAAATTGCTGCAGGATTTGGATAAGATAAATGAAAGTGTCGCGATCTACAAGGAACTACTTTCCAAAAATAAAAACAACACCGATGTATTATATAATCTTGGCGCCATTAGTCTTTATAAAACAAAGAAGACAAGCGAGGCGATAGATTATTTTTCGAAAGCCATTGCTGTTAATCCTGAGTACACCGAAGCTTATTTTGCCCGTGGTGCAAGTTTTGAGAAGATGAAAGATATAGAGAACGCAAAGGCAGATTATAACATGTGTCTTAAAATTACGCGCAATTACGAGCCTGCAATTACAGCTTTAAATAATTTATCTAAAAAATAGATCTACTCTTTAATTATTTTCAGCGTCCGCTGTAATTTGCCCTGACTGAATTTCAAAAAATAAATTCCCGAGGATAATCCGCTTAAATCCATTTCGTTTTTTCCTTCAATCAAAATTTCTGTTCTGATAAGTTCACCGGTTATAGCATAAAGGAAGACTTTTGTCTTTTCATTAGAGTTAAAAAATATTTTGTCATTGGCAGGATTTGGATATACAGCTATTTCATTTTGATAGAGAACTTCACTGATGGACGTACTTGTTGCAGTACCAACTGTCATTGTGTCCAATTGCAATTGCCAGCCCGGATTTGAACAGCAACCGGAATAAGCACCTCTATAAGTCCAGTTATAAGTTGAGCCATTAAAATCTTTGTCCCAGTTTGTGTGCACTGTAAATGATGAACTCGATGTTAAAGTTCCGGTTAATTGCCCGCTTTTGGGATATAAATTTAAGAGTGCGATGTTTGTTGTAGGTGAGAGAACATAAGTAGTGGCATTACCATATGTGTCGGTAATATTATCAACCATGTTTGCGAAATTTGTGATGGCCGATGGTGCAAAGACCGCATTACTGTAACAATACTGTGTATAACTTGTATTGGCGTTGAATAGCCGCATACCGCCCGAAGAATTCACAGCCCACATAGTGTTATGAAATACTTTTATGTCCTGGGGTTGCACACCATTTTGCGGAGTAATGTACACAGCGCGGTAACCTGCGGGATCGACATGATTCACGAAAATATTTTCGTATAACATTATATTTCCTGTTCCCTGAAAAAGTGCTTCTGTTGGGTTCTGATAAAAAAAGTTCCTGTAGATCTCATAGTAATCAGTAGTTCCGAATCCTGTTAAAGGAAATCCGCCAACTAAAACAATTGGCCGGGCATTGGAACCTGTTGCGCCGTTTAATTCTTTTGAGAAAACATTATAGCGCAGAATTGTTTTTCCGCTTACTGATGTACCCGCGAATTTGCTTCTCACTGTATCAGATTGGTGTTTTATTTCAATATTATAGCCGATGGTATTCGAAATAAAATTATTTTCTATTAAACCATTTACAAAAGGCCTGTCACCATTTGAATTACCTAAATACATACCTGTTCCCGCACCGATGATCCTGTTCTTTCTGATGATCCAATCCCAGGCGTGACATTTAGTACTAATCCCAACGATTTGTTGGTTGTTTCCGTAATTAATAATATTTAAGTATTCCAGAGTAATATGGTGTGCCCAATTAGCGTAAGTCCCTTCGCCTTTAACACCATCAACGGGTAAATTCATTCCGTTGAGCTGCAATTTTTTTATTATTATATAGGAACATTTTGTAATGCTAACTGTATTACAACAAGATTGGGCGTTTAAAATGGTAGTATATAAATTCGGACTACCCATAATAACTATTGGTGCAATAGCAGTACCATTAAGATTATTAAGGGTTAAATTATTTGTATAAGTTCCGGCGGCAAGGTATAATGTGTCACCTGCGGTTAATGAACTTAAAAAGCTTGTGTAATTTGAAGGATTTGCACTGATAAAATTAGCAGTGCTGTTTTTAGTACCCAGCAACAATGCGCATAGGGTAAAGAAAAGTACATTTAATTTTTTCATGTTTTTTTGTTTTAATTATAATTCTTTCATCAGGGTTCTGTAAAGTGCCAGCATGCTTTCAATATCTTTTTTATGAACCTTTTCATTTGGGGTGTGTACATTTTGTTCACCTGCTCCAATAAAACACCAGTCCCAAGGGTATTCAGCCATTTGTAATTCTTTAGCGTCACTGCCGCCGCTTCCTTCTACTTCTAACTGATAAACTAATTTGTTTTTAGCGGCGATTTTTATGATTTTATCAATGAAACTTCTTCTTGGTACTAAACTGTCGCGCATCGAAATTACAGCACCTTTCCCGGCATGTACTCCGTCTGAAATCCAGGAAATATCTGAAATGAGGGCTTGTGATATGTTGTATTTCTCGGCCAAAAATTTCTGAAGAAATGAAACGCTACCGCCTCCGTGTTCTTCCCAACAACTGAAAACAATAGCACCATCTTTTAAAGTCTCTGCTAATTTTAAAGCATTATAAACACCTAATCGGTTATCCATGTAACAACATTGAACAAAATCTTTGTCCTCGCGCCAATTGGGTTTAAAAGTAAGTTCAGTACCTCTTTCCAAATCACGTTTATATGTATATTCTAATTTACTGTAGCCGCTTTTTTCTTTTATGATTTTTAGTTTTACTTCAGCTTTTCCTTTTTTGTCTTTTCCAACCAGGTCAAAACCATTTTCAGTAACAGGTCCACCAATTTTCACCAATTGTTTTCCGTAACGTACCGTAAATCCAATACTGTCGAGATGTGCAAAAACAGCGGTGCGTGGCTTTCCGAAAACAAGGACAATACAATCCTGAAAACCTTTCCCATAAAATAGTTCAGGTTTATGTTTCCAGCCTTTTTTATTTTTTTGAATGTGCTTTATTACAAATTCTTTCATCGGACCTTCATTTCCTGAAGGCGCATGAATAGCACACATTGATTTAAGTAATTGAAATTCGGACGAAATGTTTTTGGCCATGGAACTGCTTAATAACTCAGCTAAGATAAAGGCAATTAGTTTAAATACCGAAAAGGCACCTAAAATGCTTAAAATGGATTTAGTTCATTCACTCATTGTGCTTTTTTGGTGGAACCCTCTAAATTTTGAGTAAAACTACC
>JAHEYE010000320.1 GCA_023251695.1 Sphingobacteriaceae bacterium
CAATATCTAAATTTTCCTGCCACTCACCGCCAAGCGTTACTAAAAGCCGTTTCTTTCCTTTTAATAAAGGAGTAAAATCTGTCATATCAAAATACCAGGTCTTACCGGTTGGTCCCAGATCAAGATTAATACCGTAAGGCGTAACAAACGACATTAACTCAATATAATAAGGATGACGGTTAAAATAATTTAAGGTTGTAATGGTAATTGTGCCTTGTGGCGCAACGGTCGTCGTTCCTGTCAAAGCTCCGGTATCGCCATTGTAAACATTTGAAGGCGCTGCGCTGTATAAGCTGTTGGTAGTAGATGCTAATACAACAACATCATTCGCCATTGGGGTAACCGTTGCGTTAGAAGTAATGGAATATTGTTTTACAATACTCGGATTTCTGACAATTGAATCCTTAACTGTAATTGTACTTGTTGTTAAAGAGTAGGAGCCTTTTAAGAAAACAATATTTGGTTTTACATTCGCTTCGTAAAACATACGCGTTAATTTGTTACCGCGGTCAAATGTCCATAACATATTTGTCCCGCTTGAAATCAACGGATTTTTCGTATCATTAATAACACTGCCTGTTCCTTCATCCATTTTATAATAACCCATCAAATTCGAATACAAAGGATGTGTAGGTAATATTGGTTTGTTCATAATACTTTGCACATCAGCAAGAACAAGTTCTTTATTCCAAATGGTAAAGCCATTTATCCTTCCTTTATAATTATTATTTTGCGCAGCATCTGTTCCTATAATCATATTTAGGATAGAAACAGGTTTTACTTTTCCTGCGCCCTGAAGCCAGAATGTTCCGTTCAAATAAATTTTCATCCATCCTGTAGTTGCATTTTTAGTAAAGGTCCAATGGTTCCATTGTCCACCTTGATTGGCTGCTGTTGAAACTTTACTTATTCTGTCAAAGCCGCCTCCGCTGAAACCGCAATCAAAATAAACACTGTTGTCGCTCCATGGTAAATGAACATTCAGATGTCTGTCGTTAGGATTTGTTGCATAAGCATAAATAGCCGAAGTATTTGCAGGCATTTGACTTGCATTTCCATAAGCCCAGAAAGAAACGGTAAGTGAATTAGTGATGGCTGATAATAAGGAAGTGTTCATGTTAATTTGTCCGCTCATGCTGAGATCAACAGCATAATTGTTAGTTGCATATAATGCAGTTGTGGTTGAAGTTGTAACACCATTAAGAACAACAGGAGTGCTTGGTGTAGAATTGGTAAATGACAAATCAATAATGATATTATCTGTTCCGTTCCAGTTAAACGGTGTATGGAACTGAATGCGGTTTTGTCCGTTCACGAAAGTGTATGCGGAGTTATACACGTTAGTATATCCGCTGAGCGTTACTGAAGCGGAGTTAAGAGCGCTTTGTGTGGTGTGTTGAATGTTAACGCTAAAAAAACTAGCTGTTCCGCCGGCATTGGCAATATCAAGCATAATTCCGTTAATGTTGCCAGCGCTTAGTCCTGCCGATGTTAAATCGGAGGCAGAATAATGCAATTGTGTTCTTCCTGATTTTTCATTGGTTTTAAGCAGAGCGGAAAGAGTGCTTGTTCCGGCACCAACGGTATATTGTGTTTCTGAAATAATTGAGTTTAGGGTGACAGAAGTCTGACTGTAATTAAAGTAGTCGTACGGCGCCAGGGTAGTGTAGGGAAAAACAGTACCTGTAAAACTTGAAATGATATGGCTTGGATACGTTAAAGGTTCCAACTCTATGCGTGATGAATCGGCAATGTAAGTATTACATGAATAATCCCATTCGCCGCAGCCTAGATTGGTTTGTGAGCCTGTTGAGACGAAACCATTTTTGCAGCGCATATTATAGCGCATGATGATCTTTTCGTAAGTTGTTGCGCTGTTTGGAAATTGAATTGCGGTATCGCGTGTATTGCTTCCGTATTTAAATGCTTTATAAATAATGGTATCGCCGGTTACTTGTGCAAAAAAGTTTATGTTTAAAAAAGAGAGCAGACAAATCAATATTTTTTTCATCAGTTTGATTTAATTTAAAGTAAATATAACTAAATCGATTTATCATTGGGGGAAAACTTATCAAAAAAAGCCCGTTTTTAAGCGCATTTTAGCTTCAAAATTGTAATGCAGAAGCATAATCCTGTAAATATCCTGTGATTTTTGTATGAAATCTTATTTTATTTTAAGTAACTTTATAAGAAAGAGAATGAAAAAAACCGACATTTTATTTATACTGTTTTTAACACTTGTTCAAAACATTTTTCCGCAACAAATCATTCAGTTGGGTGCTTATAATAACAACCCGGATTTTGTGAACAAGTATCATCTGAACCGTTGTCTTCTTAGCACAATTGGTGGCATCCGTTTTATGGATGTAACTTGTTTACCTACTCCTACAGTTGCCGCTTCACTTCCCAATCCTTTAGGATCCTTTCCAATGGCAATGGAAGTAAACGGTAATTACGCCTATTTCGGAGGGGGGATGACAGGTTATTTCATGATAGCAGATATTAGCAATATGAATAGCCCTTTTCAGACAGGCCTTATTAGCAGTATTAACGGTACCGGATACCGCATCGCTGTAAATGGTAATTATGCCTATATGCCAACCAACGCGGACACACTGCATGCGATCGACATCACCAATAAAAATGCGCCATTTGTTGTGAAGAGATTATATATTGGAGGGCAAGGTACAGGAGTTGTTGTTAACGGTAGTTATGCTTATGTGGCGGTAAATGGTGTTGGTATAAGAGTCGTTAATATTTCTTCCCCGTCGACAATGAGTATTACCACTACATTTCCGGGTACGTATAGCGACTTGGTAGCTGATATTCCTAATAGCAGAATTTTTGCATCAAACGGATCGGGATTTAATGCAATAAGTATTAGCAATCCAACAGTACTTTCAGTTTTATTCACCGGTACAGGTGGCGGTGCCAATGGTAAATTAGAATATAATAATGGTTATGTTTTTCAGGTTGGAAACCAAAACGTGAGTGCTTTTCAGGTTGGTGGTTCATCAGCAACTTACAAAGCCACTTTTACTGGAACGTCTCAGGAGATTTCGGTATCAGCAAAAGATTCAGTCTTTTATTTTTCCGCTGTAAGTACTTTGTATGTTTTAAAATACAGCCAAATGGCGGTTTCCACCGGTATCGATAATTTGAATGAGCCAACTTTAAAGGCTGTTATTTATCCAAACCCTTCTTCAGGAATAATTAAAATTAAGCAGGAAAAAATTTCCGATGGAACATTTGCACTCTTCAATTCACT
>JAHEYE010000321.1:0-1542 GCA_023251695.1 Sphingobacteriaceae bacterium
CCACACCTTCATATCACTTTTTAACCAGCTCCACGGACTGCGTATTGGTAATTTGTGATTTAATTTCGGGCTTTTAAATGCTGCAATGGTTTGGATATAATGCTCAAAGAAATCAACATCGAGATAGCAAATGCCATGATGATTGGTAACATGATCTAGGGGAACTTCGCCAAGCCATTCGTCCAATAGACTTAACTGAGCATTTATTTCCTGTTCGAGATGACTGAGTTCTATTTTGTTGAACGGATAATTCTTAGCTTCATTAAATTCAAACTTACCATCTGCTGTTCTTTTCTCATTTACTAAAGTGGATTGTCCTGTAATGGCTCCTCCTGAGGTAATACTGAGGTGAAGCCCGATATTAAAGGTATAAAAGCCTGAGTTTTTTTCTTTCAGCTCTTCCCTTAGTTCAAGAAGCGTTTGCATTCTCGACTTTGAAGTAGGGTGGGTAACAAAAGCGGTTACCGTATTTATTTTCCCTTCCTTTAAAGCACGGATAATCCCATTATCGATAAAATCGCAGGCCCCATAGTCGTCAGCAGTTAAAATTAAACTTCCCATCGGATTAAATTTGTTTTAAAAAAAATCGGGCCACATAAAGTGGCCCGAAGATAATTTGAAATAATGTGTTTTTTACTGAACGATTACTTTCACAGTCTTGTAATTATCATTCATTTTAAAAACAATATTATAAACGCCGCTTCCATATTCTCTCAAATCAATATTAACTGTATTATTATTTTGAGGAATATTTTTGATTAACTGGCCTATTGCGTTATAAACCGTGATGTCATATTTTTCAGAAACATGGGCCTTAATCATAAACAGACCATTATTCGGATTCGGAATAACATCAATGTTTCCGTTATTATCATAAGTAACTTCAGCAACTCCTGTACAAACTGCAACGCTGATGGTTGAAACAGAAGTGTTGCTGCATCCATTGGCTGCGTTAGTGTAAGAATATGTAGCGGTATAATTACCGGCAGTTGCCTGTGTTGTAAACGTTGAACCTACTACTCCGGGGCCTGAATAAACACCACCTGATGGATTTCCGGTCAATGTTAACGGTACCCCGCCGCTGGTTGTTGTACAAGCGGTATTTGATGAAACAGATAATGTAACGCCGGGTAATGCATTTACCGTAACCGCGGTAGTTTGTGTTCCAATACAACCTGCTGTTGTACCCGTAACGGTATAAACTGTTAACACAGTTGGTGAAACTGCAACTGAAGTTGTTGTTGCGCCCGTACTCCATGAATAAGTTGTAGCACCGTTTGCTGTAAGATTAGCAGGAGAACCCGCACAAACAGTAGCGCTGTTAACTGCAACTGTTGGTGTTGCGGCAACGCCTACCATAGTAACATAAGAGTTAGAACAGCCTGCAGCATTAGTACCTGTAACTGTATAATTTGTTGTTACAGCAGGTGAAACAACAATTGCAGCGGTAGTTGCACTTGTGTTCCATGTATAAGTAGTTGCGCCAACAGCTGTTAAAGTAACCGGTCCGCTTGCACTACAAATACTGGCAGAGTTAGAAGT
>JAHEYE010000321.1:1642-3268 GCA_023251695.1 Sphingobacteriaceae bacterium
GCTGAAGTTCCTGTAACTGTATAAGAAGTATTGGTAGCCGGAGAAACACTTATTGTATTTGTTGTTGGTCCGGTATTCCAGGTATAAGTAGAAGCACCACTTCCTGTTAACAATACACTTTGTCCTGAACAGATTGTGGTAGAAGCTGTATTGGCAACAACAGTTGGTAAAGCATTAACAGAAACAGAAACAGTTTTTGTATTTGTACAACCTGTTGTGGTTCCTGTTACAGTATAAACGGTAAATACAGTTGGGGAAACAGCAACTGATGCAGTTGAAGCCCCTGTACTCCACGAATAAGTTGTGGCACCGCTTGCCGTGATATTAGCTGTAGCCCCTGTACAAATAGTCGCGTTACTTACTGTAACAGTCGGATTTGGATTAGCAACTACGGTTGTTGTTCGTGTATTGGAACATCCTAAAGAGGTTCCGGTAACAGTATAGGTTGTAGTGATTAATGGAGAAACAGAAATAGTTGATGTTGTTGGCCCTGTATTCCAGCTATAAGTAGTAGCACCGCCGGCCGTTAGTATAGCCGGGGAACCTGAACAAACTGTTGCGCTATTCACAGTAACAGTTGGAGAAGGATTCACCGTAACAGTTACCATACCGGTATTACTGCAACCCGCAGCAGAAGTTCCTGTAACTGTATAAGATGTATTAACAGCAGGCGTTACGCTTATTGTATTTGTTGTAGGGCCGGTATTCCATGTGTACGTTGAAGCACCGCTACCGGTTAATATAACACTTTGCCCGGCACAAATGGCAGCCGAAGCAGAACTTGCTGTAACAACAGGAAGAGGATTAACAGTAATGACTTGTGAAACAGGCGCGCTTGATCCGAAACCATTCGTAGAAATTAAAGTCGCGGTATATGTACCCGCGGTGGCATAACTGACCGTCGGATTTTTTACTGAAGAAAGAGAAGGAGTAGCTCCTGTTAAAGTCCAGCTCCATGCAGTTGGTGTCATGCTTGACAAATCTGTAAAAACAACATTTTGTCCGGCACAAGGATTGGCAGCTGCATAAGAGAAAGAAGCAGTTGGCGGTAAACTGGATAAAGTACCACTGATATTTATATTATCGATATACATGGCTTGCCCGTAATGCCCGCGGTTCATGAATGAGAACATAACATTACCCATGCCTGCATAAGCGGTTAAATAAATAGTATCTGTTCTCCATTGCGCTGCAGTTGGTGTAAAGGTCTGTGCGGTTACATCAGGAGAAGTGGCAAGTGTTGTACCTCCTTTGATATAAATCTGGGCATAAGATACACCACAGTCGGTTGATGCTAATACGCCTAATGTATCGCTGTAAGTTGCATCATATCTTGCATAAGCGACATCGAAATACATTTTTAAATTCGTATAGCCGGTAAAATTGAACTTCGGTGTTCTGAATTCGTCTCTGGTATTCGAGACATCTAAATTATAATCATCAAACCATAATGACGCTGTACTTGCTTTTCCAACGGTATTATGTTTTTGCCATACCATAGTGTTGTTGCCTGCGTCAAAGTTTTGCCAGCCTGTTGGTGGGAATGTTGCACCTTGGAATCCTTCCACTAAAGGAATAGTTGTAGGGCTGGACACCGTTATATACATTGTTTTTGTGGCAACGCTG
>JAHEYE010000097.1 GCA_023251695.1 Sphingobacteriaceae bacterium
AATCACAAATAAATTAAAATCAGAAATCAAGAAATCAGAACAGACAGCTTTTTTAATGGTAAAATCAGGGGAACAACGGGCAACATCATTTTCATCCGAACAACAGTCTGCGTCCATATCTTCTTCATCTTCCCCACCACAACAGCTAGTACTCTTCACTAAAAAGCTTACTTTTTCCAATTCACCGCCACAATAATGCTTGTAAACCGGAATGCCGATTGCAGTGGTCACATAGACCACAACCATTAAAGCAAATAAATATTTCTTAACTGTATTGATACCTTAAAATTAATCAAAATTTTGCTTAATAAATTGGCTTAATTTTCACATTTTTGTTAAAAGATTATAAGGATATGGACAAAAGCGCTGCTAAAGCACGTATTGAGCAACTTTCCAAAGAATTAGAGCAACATAATTACAATTACTATGTGTTGGATAAATCTGCTATAAGCGACTTTGAGTTTGATAAATTACTTGAGGAACTATCGTCTTTAGAAAAACAATATCCCGAATTTTTAAGCAATGAATCTCCTTCCCAACGTGTGGGTGGGCAGATTACTAAAGAATTTAAAAGCGTAAAACATAAATATCCCATGTTGTCGTTATCTAATAGTTACGGTAAAGAGGATATGGAAGATTTCGACAGGAGAGTTTGTGAAGGCTTAGGGATGAAAGGGAATGATTTATTTGCACAGGAAATAGAATATGTGTGCGAGTTAAAATTCGATGGTCTATCAATTGGTTTAACTTACATGGATGGGAAATTAACACAGGCTATTACCCGTGGAGACGGGGTTCAAGGTGATGATGTGACAACTAATGTCAAGACTATCCGATCGATTCCATTAAAACTAAAAGGAAATTTTCCAAAAGAATTTGAAATACGTGGCGAAATATTTTTTCCGAAGAAAATTTTTGAAGCCATCAATAAAGAACGTGAAGATATCGGTGAGCCGCCACTTGCAAATCCGCGTAACGCTGCTTCCGGAACAATGAAAATGCAGGATTCTTCGGTTGTTGCAAAACGTAATCTGGATTGTTTTTTATACCACATGCTTGGAGAAAAAGTTCCACATCAAAAACATTATGATAATATTTTAGCCGCAAAATCCTGGGGTTTTAAAATAAGTTCGCATACTAAGCTCTGCGTTGGAATTAGTGAAGTTTTAAAGTTTATTAATCACTGGGACAAAGAGCGTTTTAATTTGCCATTTGAAATAGATGGTATAGTAATTAAAGTAAACGATTATAAACAACAACAAAACCTGGGCTTTACAGCTAAATCACCACGTTGGGCTATCGCTTATAAATTTAAAGCCGAGCAAGTAAGTACTGAATTACAAGTGATAACTTACCAAGTGGGAAGAACCGGTGCTATTACTCCTGTTGCGAATTTAAAACCTGTTTTATTAGCAGGAACTACAGTTAAGCGTGCTTCGTTGCACAATGCTGATATTATTGAAAAACTGGATGTCCGCATTGGCGATTCCGTTTATGTTGAAAAAGGTGGCGAAATTATCCCGAAAATTATCGGGGTTGATTTAAAGAAACGCCCTTCTAACAGCAAAAAAATAATTTACATTGATAAATGTCCTGAGTGTAGTACAAAATTAATCCGCCACCAAGATGAAGCCCAACATTATTGTCCGAACGAAACAGGCTGCCCACCGCAAGTAAAAGGCAAGATGGAACATTTTGTGGCACGGAAGGGGATGAACATTGATAGTTTGGGCGCCGAAACCATTGCGCAATTATATGATGTTGGGTTGGTGAAAAATATTGCCGAC
The DNA here is from genome assembly GCA_023251695.1 of Sphingobacteriaceae bacterium. GTDB lineage: Bacteria > Bacteroidota > Bacteroidia > B-17B0 > Aurantibacillaceae > JAHEYG01. Next base: position 1,788 of record JAHEYE010000097.1, read on the forward strand.
TTATATGACCTGAAAAAAGAACAACTCCTTCCTTTGGAAAGAATGGCGGAAAAAAGCGCGATCAATTTAATTGAAGGAATCGAAGCCAGTAAAAAAATTCCATTTGAAAGGGTTTTGTTTGCGATAGGCATCCGTCATGTTGGAGAAACAACAGCAAAAAAAATTGCCAAGAAAGTAAAATCAATCAAAGTATTGATGCATTCAACAAAAGAAGAATTATTAGCTATTGATGAAGTAGGAGAAATTATAGCGGAAAGCATTGCAGAACATTTTAGTAACCCTGCAAACAAAAAAATAGTTGACCGTTTAGTCGCAAAAGGACTTCAATTTGAATTAAGCGAAGAACAACAACAAGGCGGCAGCGATAAATTAAAAGATATGACCATTGTAATAAGTGGTGTATTCGAAAAATATAGTCGCGACCAATACAAAGAAATGATAGAACTAAATGGAGGGAAGAATTCCAGCTCCATCTCCAAAAAAACAAGTTTTGTTCTCGCCGGTGATAACATGGGACCTGAAAAATTAAAAAAAGCAGAGAGCCTTGGCGTAAAGATTATGAATGAGAATGATTTTTTAAAGCTATTGGCTTAACTTAACCCTGCTCTGCTTGTAAAAATAACCGAAATCGTTAGCTAGTTTTTTATAGAACCATTTATAGGTACCATCCAGGTATTGAATGCCACTTTTAATGCTTGCCGAAAAAGATGAAGTTTTTCCGTTTGGCAAGGATAATTTATAAAATGAATATTTCTGAAAAGATTTTTTATCCTTATCGAGATATAAATTAACATCCACTAAATAAATATTAGCTACATTATTTTTTTTAAAAAGATTATATACTTCAGGCAAATATGTAAACCAATCGGTTTTATCGGCCTTGTACATAACATCTTTATCGTTTTCAAGATTGAGAAAATATCTTCCATGCGTGTACAAACTGTTTAATAAGTGTTGATCGTAAAAAGATAACTGAGAGAATTTTTTTGTATTTGCTCCGGCTTTTTCTTTAATAACATAATACAAACTATCGTAAAACTGTTCTTGCTCCTTGTAAGATTTTTGATTGATAAAGCCGAATTGCTGAGAGAGAAGAGTTGGTAAAACAATAAAAAGGTCACGGTTAGCGGTATCCGGTTTTGCCAATAGCATTTCGAGATATGCATTCGTATCAAATAAATCGTTAACCGCCATGAACTGTTTTACTTTTACCGAATCGGTTTGGGACTTCTTTTCTCCTGATTTTTTTGAAGCTTTTACACTATCAACAACTGCCGGAAAAAAGGAACCGTACTGCGCCAATAGGTTATTTTTTTCAGCTGTCTTCTTCTGGAAATAAAAATAAGCTTCCAGGTTTGTTGTAAACTCAATTACACTTGTATCTACAAGCTCCTTTGCTTTTATATTAGCTAAGTCGTTTTTATTAATACCGATGAAACCTTTAGAAAGATGTTTTAGGATGGATACATTCCCTTCATTCAGGAATTCGTAATTCTTGCTTCTTCTTACATTTTTGGTTTGGTACCGTGATAAAATAAAAGATTTATCCCACATATCTGAGCCTTTAAATAACAGTGTTCTCCTCAGAGCTTCATTCAAAATAGCTAAATTGTAGTTATTATCGGGTTCAAATAAATAGTTTTTGAAAGAAGATTCAATTAATTGATTCAGTTGATTCGATTCAAAACTGTAATTAACCGATTCGCAATAGGCTCTTTCTTTCATGGCATAAAAATCATCACTACTTACTACAAACAGCTTTTTTTTCTTGTTGGTAGTATCACCGGCTAATATCTTAACTTGTTTCAGTCTGTCGCCCGGATCCGGATGGGTGGAATTAGCCTCACTGGATTCGCCATGCATAATTTCATTTTTGATTTCAGCATTTTTAAATTTCTTCAACATGTCGGCCATGCCTTTTAAAGAGTATGGTGATTTTTTTAGGAAATTAATAGCTTTGAAATCGGCAGCCGATTCATCAGCTCTGTTGTACCATAATATGTCGTCGCGCTTAAATTGAAATGTAATAACCGGTATACCATAAACAGCAAATCCCCAAAAAACAGTGGTCGGGGGCCTGTAAAAAGCTTCGATTCGTTGTCCGTAATGTTTTATCTGATCATCATTAATAAAGTGTGCTGCTTCATGCGCCATTACGCTGGCTAATTCAGCTTCATTTTCAACACCATTTAAAAATCCGATGTTTAATCGTAGAATACCGCCGCCATCCATACTGGCATTAAAATCCTGGTCATAACAAACATAAATCCTTATTTTATTGGTCACAGAAGTGTCGTTGATAACGGTTTCAAGTACCTTCCGCAAATAATTGTTATAATCAGCGTCAAAGTTGTGGTAAAAATACCCGAAGTTGATATCCGTCTGAGCACTGTGAGCAATTGAAGAAGAAAACACCTCGTAATACTTGCCCACATAAATATTATCACGGTAAGCCTTCAGGCAATAATTATGTACATCTTTCTTCAGGTTTGGGAAATCTGAGGAATTGACGCCCTTCCAATTGTATCGGTACCATTTGCTTTGTGAGATTCCACCAATGGTTAAGAGGCACAAAAAAAGGGAAAGGAAACTACTTTTCAATTTAATTTTCTTATTTTAGACTAAATTATAATGGGATGAAGATACAAAAAATAATAATTCTGCTTTTATCGGGCCTGCTTAACTTAACTTGCGCGGCTCAGGATAGGGAGAGGATGTTCTATAAAGATACCTTGTTTGAATTCAACGGTTCTAAAATCGAGATCACGAAAAGCCTGTCTACAGAAAAGTATTTTAAAAGTGTTGTCACTATCAGTAATCAAACCGATCAATTCATGATTATTAATCCGTGGGAAGTATTCGGAAAAGTTTCGGGTTCAGATGAAAAATACAATGCATCATCAAAAAAAGCAATCGTTGTTCCTCCTAAATACATTAAAAAATTTACAGTGAAATTTGAAGGCAGGGATTTCCGGGAAGAAAGGTTACAATATGACTTTGGAAAAATAGAAGTCACGGAAAAAATCGAATCGGTATATGAATTGGAAGATGTGGATATAAATAAAGAGAATTACAGGGCAATTGGACCCATTAGATGGAGCATGGTTAAAAAAATGGAGCCTGATCACGGAAAAGATGATTTCCAGATTATTGCTGAGATTGAATATACAGGGGATAAATTTTTAGGCATTTTTTACAATAACATTATTCTTACTACAAAAGATGGCGGTAAATATATTAACGTTGGAAAGAAAACCGGAAATTTTCATTATGATAAAACCAAACCTTTTGTAAAACAAACGTATTTATTTCCTGTAGAACCCGCTAAAGCGAAAAAAAGCAATGAACCCAAACTCACTTTCAGGGATGTTTTTAAAGAATATTCAATGGCCACCATAGTCGGTTTTAAAGTACATTTACGGGCCGGTACACTTGAAGATTATAAGGGAAAAGCCGGCAAGCCTGATGGCAAAGACATTGAGGAGATGGAATAAAATTTTAGTTTCATGAAGATTACCGCATTTATTATCTGTTTACTATCTCTGTCATTTCATTCCTTTGCTGAAAAGGACTCTTTACTTCATAATTTATCTTTTAGAACAATAAATTTTAAATTTAAAAGTGATTTAAAAAATTCCGGGATCTGCGATTTGAAAATACCTCACGTATTCGCGACGCAGGAAATAGACCTTGCAGAAGCTATTATACTCTCAGTTGGTGTATCATGCATGATTCCTTTATGTGTTGATCTTTACAATGATCGCAAGCCAAGTGAAATGAGCTGGATTGGAGTTGGGGCTTACGGCACATGTTTCGTTACAGCACTTGTTTACCGTTTTGGTTTTAAAGGAAAACATAAGAAACAAGAAAAGTGGGACCGGTAGTTTGGAATTAAAAATGAAAATAAAATTCAGCACAATAATTTTTTTAATTCTTATTACTTACAGTAACCTTAATTCCCAGATTACAGTCCAAACCACAAAGGCATTTAAAACTGGTGAAGTTTTAGAATATGACGTTTATTATAGCTGGGGCTTGATTTGGGTAAATGCCGGTTACGTAAAATTTTCGGTAAAAGAAGATATCGTGAACAATAAAACATTATTTCATTTTATTGGGGAAGGTAACAGTAAAAAAAATTGGGATTGGTTTTTCAAAGTGAGGGACAAATACGAAAGCTATAACGATACCTCAACTCTTAGACCATTTAAATACATCAGAAATTCGAACGACGGCGGCGAATGGGTTTATAATGATGTTACGTTTGATTTTAAGAATAAAAGCGCGGTTGGCTATTTAAAAACAAAAAAAGAGCCCGCGCTTAAAACCGATACGCTCAAAATAAAAGCCAATACTTTTGATGCCATGAGCATGATTTATTATGCACGTTGTCTCGATTTTGACCTATACAAGCCGAATGATGAAATCCCGATTTCAATCCTACTCGATAATAAGGTTTACGATAGGAAAATTACTTATTTGGGAAAGGAAAAAATTTTCATAAATACACGTACTTATAAGTGCATTAAATTTAAACCAACTTTAATTCCGGGGAGCATTTTTAAAGAAGGAGATGCTATGACCGTTTGGGTAACTGACGATAAAAACCGTGTACCCGTAAAAGTTGAAACTCCCATAATAATTGGTACGGTGCAGGTCTATCTTAAAAAGGCTTCAGGATTAAAATATTAAATGGCTGAAAAATTATTCCAAATCGGGTTCGAATAAGGTCAAAAAAGTGAGCTTTTCGTTTCTCAAATTCAAAAAAAACGGTACATTTGCCATCCGAATTAAGGTGAGATGCCTGAGTGGCCGAAAGGACATGTTTGCTAAACATGCGTACGGGAAACTGTACCGAGAGTTCGAATCTCTCTCTCACCGCAAAAATAAGACCCTGCTGCATGCAGGGTTTTTTATTCCAAATACATATCAATCAATCCCTCAGGAGCCTTATAAAACAGCTGTTTTTTGGCTTTCAGCGCTTTAATAATAAACTCTTCACTAAATGGTAATAATATCTCTTTTTCACCCGCAATAACCCTTAATAATGGATTGGCAGCATTGCCCTCAAGACCTTCGATTTGCCCTACTTCACCCTTAACCTCATCAATTAATGTGAAGTGAAGAAACTCGAAGTCTTTTTCTTTAATCAAAAATTTATCTTCAGCTAAAACCGCTTTGTTTTTAATTGTATTTGCAGCATTAATATCATTAATGCTTTCTAATTTCACCAAAAAACCATTATTAAAGGGTTTAAATTCTTCAATAAAATAAGGCGCTTGTGAACCACTTTGTTCAATAAAAATTACATCCGGCTTTTTTTTGAATTCTAATTCTGTAAATAAAATCAAATGGCCTTTTAGTCCGTGTGCTTTACTAAAATGTCCTATAGGTTTTAAATTCATTTACAATTAAGCAATGGCTGCTTTTACGAAGGCAACAAAAAGAGGATGCGGTTTTTCCACGGTACTTTTGTATTCAGGATGGAATTGTACACCGATGAAAAAAGGATGATTGCTCAATTCAACAATCTCAACAAGCCCTGCGTCGGGATTTATTCCTGACAGTTTCATTCCGGCATCTTTAAATTTAGTGAGGTATTCGTTATTAAATTCATAACGGTGGCGGTGACGCTCGCTTGTTTCTTTTTTCTCATAAATCGAATAAGCCAATGTGTTTTCCTCGAGCCTGCACGGATAGGCACCTAAACGCATGGTTCCTCCCATGTGCGAAATATTTTTTTGTGCTTCTAATAAATCAATTACAGGATTAGAAGTTGCAGGATTCATTTCGCGGCTGTGCGCATCTTTTAATCCCAAAACATTGCGTGCAAATTCGATTACCGCACATTGCATACCCAAACATATTCCGAAAAATGGGACTTTATTTTCACGGGCGAATTTAATCGCTTCAATTTTTCCTTCAATACCTCGGTTACCAAAACCAGGTGCGACCAAAATACCTTTCAGTCCTTTTAGCTTTTCTTTTACATTCTCAGCGGTTAAACTTTCGCTGTGTATCCAATGTAATTTTACTTTACAATCGTTAACTGCACCGGAATGAATGAAAGCTTCAGCAATGGATTTATAAGAATCTTTTAATTCAACATACTTTCCTATCAAACCAATATTGACTTCTTTTTTCGGGTTATGAAATTTATCAAGGAATTCTTTCCACTTCTGTAATTGAGGAACGCCCTCAGCATTCATGCCGAGTTTTTTCAATACAATTACATCGAGTTTTTCTTTCTCCATGAAAACAGGCACTTCATAAATGGTTGATGCATCAAGGGCTTCAATCACCGCCTCTTTTTCAACGTTACAGAATAAGGCAATTTTTTTACGAATCTCATTATTAATGGCATGTTCGGCACGGCAGACCAAAATATCAGGTTGAACCCCATACTCTAACAATAATTTTACCGAGTGCTGTGTGGGTTTTGTTTTTAACTCGCCTGATGTGGAAAGATAAGGTAACAAGGTTAAATGAATAACAGCGCAATTATGACCTAATTCCCACTTTAACTGCCTTACTGCCTCAATGTATGGTAATGATTCAATGTCGCCAACCGTACCGCCTATTTCGGTAATTACAAATTCATACTGACCTGTTTTACCTAATAGCCGCACCCTATTCTTAATTTCATCGGTAATATGCGGAATGACTTGTACTGTTTTTCCTAAATATTCTCCCTTTCTTTCCTTCTCAATAACAGACTGATAAATCCTTCCGGTAGTAACATTATTAGCCTGTGATGTTTTTACATTAAGAAAACGTTCATAATGGCCCAGATCCAAATCCGTTTCAGCACCATCATCCGTAACATAACATTCCCCGTGCTCATAAGGATTTAAGGTTCCCGGGTCAACATTAATATAGGGGTCGAGCTTTTGTATGGTTACAGTATAACCGCGCGCTTGAAGTAATTTGGCTAAAGATGCTGAGATGATTCCTTTTCCGAGTGACGATGTTACCCCTCCGGTAACAAAAATGTATTTGGTGTTTTGAGACATACAGTTTATAAAAAAACTGTAGACAAAGGTAACTAAAACGCGGTGACTGACAAACTAAACCTCACACTGATTGCGGCGATAAGGCTTTTATTATAAACAAAGAGCCTTTTTATTGTTAATTATACCTTTATCCCAATCACCAAAATGTCGTCAACCTGTTCGTAATGGCCTTTCCAGGTCACATGACTATTAATAAGGGCTTTTTCCTGGTCGTTCATGTTATCAGAAGGCAGGGATTCAAGGAGGGTTTTAAAGTTTTTGGTCATGAATTTTTTACTTTCTGTTCCACCAAACTGATCAGCAAAACCATCGGTACTTAAATACAAGCGATCACCAACATTCAACTGAAGAGTTGATTGCTTAAAAACATGATCATCCGGCGTAAATCCGGCTATAGCCACTTTGTCGGACTTATATTCCGCAAGTTTTCCGTCTCTGACAAGGTACAACGGACGGTTCGCCGCCGAAAAATCGAGTGTCCGGTTTTTAATATTGATTCTTACCAGAACCATATCCATTCCGTCGCGCTGTTTTGTTTCATCATCGTGCTGTTTTAATGTTGCTTTTATCTCAACATTTAAAAAACCGAGGATTTCTTTTGGTTCGGTGATTTTCTTTTCAAAAATGGCTTGCGTTATTTTATCCATACCAACAATACTCATTAGTGCACCCGGTACACCGTGGCCGGTACAATCTGCAGCTACCAAATAAAAATGCTCCCCCAATTGATGGAACCAATAAAAATCTCCACTCACTACATCTTTAGGTAAATAATAAATAAAACCTTCAGGGAAAACACTTTTTATCTCTTTTATAGAAGGGAGCAATGCGTTTTGAATTCCTTTTGCATATTGGATACTATTCTCTATTTCCTGTTTTTTCTCAGTAATGATTGTGTTCTGTTCTTTCAATAATAAATTGGCTGCGTTTTTTTCGCGGTTTTGTTTGTAAAGAAGATAAGCGATGATGATGATGATTAAAAGCACAACACCCACTCCTAATAAAATAAAACTATTTTGTTTAGCTTTCAATTCCTGGATTTCATTGGTTTGTTTAAGTTGTTTTATACTTGTTTCCTGCTTTTCTATTTCGTAAGAACTCTTAATATCGCTTAAACTGGCAGAAAATAATTGTCTGTTTAAAGTATCGTCTAATGCCGCACTCTCTTTAAAATATTTGTAGGCCTTCTTTAAATCACCTTTTTTTTCATAGCATTCGTTTAAGCCGGAAAGTACCAATTGTAAGGTGTTTCTTATGCCGTTTCGCTCTGTAAAACGCAGTGCTCTTTCATACAAACGAATCGCATGATCTACATCTCCTAAATTCATATCGTAACTGGCAAGGTTGGCCATGTTTAAATAGTAAGAAGCAGAATCGTCGGTTTCCTTAAGTAAAACCATGTATTTTTCGCCATAAAATTTGGCCGATTTATAATCGCCCATTTCAAACATCAAATCACCGATATTCCCGTAGTAAATACCGGAATACATTTTTGGTGAATCTATGCTTTTATGAAAAGCAAGTGCTTTGTTATAATAGGCCATCGAAGAATCAAAATCTTCCTTTTTCCGGTAACTTCTGAGTCTGGCTGTAAAAAATCCGCCCAACGCATTAAATAATTTTGTTATACCGTCTTCGTCCTTCAGCTTTTCAAAAGTCTCTAACGACCTGTATAAATAATTTACCTCTTTATAGTTTTTTTGCTGCAGACAAATAATCCAACCGATATTGTAAAGCGAATTAGCGATGCCAACTTCATCATGAATTGAATCATTTAAGCGATAGGCCTTAAAATAATTATCCTGTGCCTTGATATAATCGGTGTGATACCAGAATGCGTCACCCAAACTGTTATAAGCATCTATTTTTCCTCTTAAAAAATCAAGTTTGATCGCTAAATCAAGAGCCTGCTTCGAATAATTGTATGCATCGATAAAATTATTTTTGTGGGAAACAAAGGCAAGCTTATTAAGAATTATGACTTTATTGGTGTCTTCAGCAGCTTTATCCAGATTAGCAAGAAGCAGCTTTTTCTT
>JAHEYE010000098.1 GCA_023251695.1 Sphingobacteriaceae bacterium
GGCCAACTTAAAAGAAATTGAAGAAGGTTTTAAGCTTGGGTTTTTAAATGGTTTAACAACAACCCCTACTTTTATGCAGAAAGAAGGGATTACCGATATCGATGGCGCCATTGTTAAACTCAGTAAAATAGTTCCTGTGCTTCAGATCGAAGCTTTGGGAAACACCGCAGATGAAGTATTAAAAGAAGCCGAGCGTCAGTTAGCATTAGGACTTGATCCTAAAAAAACCGTTTTTAAAATTCCTGTTTCGTTAGAAGGGGTTAAAGCCTGTAAAGTTTTGCGTGATAAAGGGTATCTGGTAAATGTTCACCTAGTTTATACTTTACAACAAGCTTACATGGCGATGCATGCCGGCGCCACTTACGTTTGTCCGCTTGTAGGTCGTTTGCAGGATCAGGGACATGATGCATTAGCTTTAGTTGAGCAATGTGTAGATGCAGTTGATTTATACGGTTACGATACAAAAATAATGTTCTCCTCCGTTCGTAATGCCGAACATGTACGAAACGCAATTAACATCGGCGTACATACAATCACCGTTCCTCTTAAAATTATTAAACAACTAACTGAGAATAATTTCACGACGGTTGGTACCGATCAATTTATTATGGATACCCGCTTAATGATGGTAAAAGTAAAAGAAGCCATCAAAGGAATCAATCCTATTGTTGCCGAAAGCACCTCTATTACTGATGCCATTATTAAAATGACTGAATTCGGTTACGGCGCAATTACAGTTACAAAAGCTGACGGTAGCATTAAAGGTGTATTTACCGATGGTTCTCTCCGTAAATTAATTATGGAAAAAGGCCGTGATGTTTTAAATAAAAAATTATCTGATTTAGAATACCGTGACGCAATTACAATTGATGGTAACGTTTTATTAAATGAAGCAAATGTTTTATTTAAGAAATCAAACGTTGATACCATTGTTGTAACCAACGGCGGCAAACCTGTAGGGATGCTGGATATTCAGGATATACAAGCCTAATTGAGTGACGATTTCCGAAGTACGAATGGCGATAATAAGTGTGGACATGGGTATGTGTATATTGTTAAAGGTTTTAAATATTCGTCAATCTTAACTCGTAATTATTAAAATGAGTGATTTAAAGGTTTTTGAAAATAACGGTGCTAAGTTTTTAGATTCAGAATCTTTACTGGTCTCAAATTTAAGCCGCATTAAAGCATTTATTTTCGATTGGGATGGCGTTTTTACCAATGGCGAAAAAGACCATGATCTTCAAAGTCACTTTAATGAAGTGGATTCAATGGGAACCAACCTCCTGCGCTTTTCTTTTTTTTTAAAGCGTAAGCAGCTTCCGGTAACAGCCATCATTTCAGGAGAGAACAACAAAGCTGCTTTTACTTTCAGCACACGTGAATGTTTTAACGCTAATTATTTTAAAGTGGCGAATAAAACAGATGCCACCAAACATCTTTGCAGTACTTTCGGGATTTTACCGAATGAGATTGCTTACGTCTTTGATGATGTATTAGATCTGAGTGTAGCGAAAGAATGCGGTGTACGTATTTTCGTTCAGCGGAAAGCAAATCCTATGCTCAATGCTTATGTTTTTAAAAACAAACTGGCCGATTATGTAACCTATTCTGAAAGCGGACATTTTGCAGTGAGGGAAAGTTGTGAAATGCTGATGACCGCTTATGGCTTGTTTGATGAAGCCGTAACGCAACGCGTTAATTATTCAGATAATTATTTGGAGTATATTACCATGCGCCGTGCTGTAAAAACAAAACATTTTACCATGAGCGAGGGTAAAATTTCTGAAGTTCAGATCTAGAATCCGTAACCTTTAAATTCTTTTGAAAACTCCTTAGCATCAAAAGACTTATTGATGATGGTATTGCTGTATTCATAATTTTCGAACAAGCCTACATCATCATAAATACTTACACTTACCGGCAATACCGTTTTTTCGTCGAGGTAAAAAATGGCTTTTTTACAATACATGTAAGGCACCTGAATTTTACTTCCTTCTTTTAAATATCCGAAGTCGTTAAATAAATTGTTTTTCGTCCTTAGTAAATAATCATTCACACTTAATTTGAGCGCAATGCTTGTCGCTGTTTCCTTATGTTGTACAGTGTATTCGTAGTGCTGAAAAGTTTTTGTTTCGTACATAATCATATGGCACATGTACCCGTTATGCTCATGTTTACCAATGTAGGTCATGCTTTTGGCAAGATTCTCCTTTTCCTTACTTAAAATAAGCGCTATCGTTCTCCCGATAAAATCAAAACCTAACTCATTTACGGTATAATGCTGGTTCTTCCGCATCAAATTACCGCGCGGATCAAGGTTTAAAGTGAGATAAGGAAAAACATGTGGTTTAACAACCGCTTTATTACCATGTTCACCCGCTACATACAATATCTCCAGTTTCCCTTGACGTCCTATAAAATATAATTTGCGTGGACTAACATTGACTTTTATTTCTGAGGAAGCAGAAGAATAAACGTTATTTATGCGCTCGAGTGCTTTGATGGTGGTTCGCAAGGTCTTGACATTCTTTATCGAATCGATCATTTCAACAATGAGCTTTATAGCCTTATTTTGCCCCAGCGGTACCGGCTGTTGCTGCGCGTTTCCCCATAAAAAAGAAACCAAAAAAAATATAAGTACTTGTGTTCTCAATGAAATAATTCCTAAATTTAATCCTAAGTTTTTAATTGAATATTATATCCGATGAAAATTTTAGGAATTATTCCTGTCCGCTATGCCTCTACCCGTTTTCCGGGCAAGCCGCTTATCGATATCCTCGGTAAATCCATGCTGCAAAGGGTTTATGAGCAGACTAAAAAAGGAACTCATTTAACAGAAGTAATAATTGCAACTGATGACGAACGCATTGCAACGCACGCCAAGTCCTTCGGTGCTAAGGTGGTGATGACAAAGGGTGAACATCCGAGTGGTACCGACCGTAGCTATGAGGCTTATTTAAACAACAAAACTTCTTACGATTACGTCATCAATATTCAGGGCGACGAACCTTTCATCGACCCTTCGCAAATTGATCTCTTGGCTAAACTTTGTGATGGAAAAACAGAATTGGCTACACTAATGATTAAATGTCATGAACATTCTGTTTTATTTGATAAAGGCGAAGTAAAAATTACGCTTAATACTAATAACGAAGCACTCTACTTTTCGCGAATGGTAATTCCCTTTGTGAAAGGTGTTGACGAAAAAGAATGGCATAAACATTTTAATTATTACAGGCATGTTGGTATGTACGCTTACCGTGCCGATATCCTCGAGCAAATTACAAAACTAAAACCTTCTCCTCTCGAAATAGCCGAATCACTCGAACAATTACGCTGGATTGAAAATGGTTTCAAAATAATATGCGCCGAAACCCAGCACGACAGTCATTGCATTGATACGCCGGAAGACGTAGAAAAAGTAATAAAATTAATGGGAATTAAAGCCTGATTACTGTGGGGCGCCCTTATCAATCCAACACAAAATCGAATCGACTTTCGATTGCGGTAACAAACCAAAAGGAGGCATTGGGTTATTCGTATTTGTAATCCTGTCCTTAATACGGCCATCTTGTACCTTTGCCAAAACATTGGGATATGTACTCAAATCAACACCACCTGAACCAAATGGTCCGCTATGGCAATTGCAGCATACATTATTAAAAATGGCCGCCATACTATTGGTATAACGTATAGAGTCGCAAGCATTGGCAGGTAATGGTACAGACTTTACAGGCAATAGGCCGATATCGCGCTTACACGAAATAATAAGTGCTAAAAACAAGGTAATTGATATGTATAAAATCCTGTTTTTCATTCGTATTCTATGCTAAAATACTTATTTATTATAAAATAACAATAAATATAATAATATTTTTTATTTTTACTAGGTATATATAATCCCAATGAAATGACTATGAAACGATTTCTTTTAGTATTCTCAATTTTTACTCTTCTTTTAACAATTTTAAGTACAAAAGCCATGGCGCTAGACGCCGGCGACCAGGTTAAAATGGGCCTTGCCAAGCAAAAATTTTATGCCGGTGATGTAGTTGGCGCCCATAATTTGTATAAGGAGGTTTTAATTAAAAATCCGAAAGATGCTGTCGTACTCCATTTTGTTGGTCTTTGTGAATTCACTTTAAAAGACTACGATAAAGCAGAAGAGCGTTTCAACAAAGCCAAAGAAATAAAAACTGAGATGCGCTACGAAACTTATTTGTATGCCGGAAGAATATTTCAATATAAAGGAAAATATGACGAAGCAATTGCTGATCTTGAACAATACAAAAAACTCGCTCCGCCAAAAGAAGCATTGGAAGAAGATGTTGATGTTTGGATTGACCAATGTAACTCTGCTAAAAAATTAATTGCTGCACCACTCGATGTGAAAATTGAAAACATGGGTCCTGAAATTAACAGCAAGTACGATGAACAATCGCCTGCCATTTCTGCCGATGGAATGAAATTGGTTTTTAATACCCGTCGACCCGAAACTACTAACGCACCCGTTGATGCAGAAGGAGACGGAAAGTTTTTTCAGGATATTTATTTTTCTGATTTTGATACCTTGACAAAAAAATGGAAAACGGCGGATGATGTGCCCGGTTCTATTAATACCAACGCGCACGATGCCGTTACCGGAATTTCTGCTGACGGGAAAATAATTTTCATTTACAAAAACGATTTGAAAGACCCTCAATCACGCGGCGGGGATATTTACTTTTCTAAGATCGTGAACGGAAAATGGCGCACCCCTGAGAACATGGCAAAACCAATAAATACTACTTATTGGGAAGGCGGAGCTTGTATTTCCCCTGACGCAAAAACTATATTTTTTACAAGTGAGCGCCCGGGCGGAAGCGGCAATTCTGATATCTGGATGGCAAAACGTTTAACTAAAACCACATGGGACAAACCCGTGAATTTAGGAACTGATGTTAATTCTCCTTTCGACGAAGCAGGATTATTTTTAGCGCCGGACGGGAAAACATTATTCTTCTGCAGCAACGGAAAAGGTTCCATGGGCGACTACGATATTTTTAAATCTGTTTTAGAAAACGGCAAATGGAGCAAACCAATTAATTTAGGTTATCCTATCAATACAGATAAACGTGATGGTCCGTTTGTTGTGAGTGCAAATGCACAAACAGGTTATTTTGCAAGTAACCGTGATGGTGGTTTGGGCGAAAGCGATATTTATCAGGTTGATCTAAGCAATTACGCAGTATTAGAGAAAGACGGAAAGAAAGCAACTAATAATGGCTTAAGTATTTTAAAAGGTGTTGTGCGTGATGGCTACGAAGGTTACGGTGTTGCTGAAGTAGATATTGAATTTGCGGATGAAAGCGGCGCAAAAGTTGGAAGCACAATTACCAACGAGAACGGGGAATATTTTATTACACTAAAAGGCGGACTAAAATACACCATGACCTTAAAGAAAAAAGGATTTAAAGATTTAATTGAAGCTGTTGAATTAAAATTAGGCGCTAAAGAAACTTTTACTTTGGTGAAAGAATTTTTGTTGAAGAAGTAATTTTTTGGTGGTGGCTTCGACAAGCTCAGCCACCGGAAATTAATCGATGGCTGAGCTTGTCGAAGTTTCGATTAAATCCTCCACGTAAAAAAGGAGGGTTTTTTGTTTAATACAAAAACTCCCAAGCTGATTTATAAAACCCGTTCTTCTCACAATACTCCGTAAAAGCTTTATAAAAAGGATGATTACCAACGGTTGAGGTATCCATTATCACCACTAATTTTTTCTTTGCTCTGGTGAGCGCTACATTCATACGGCGGATGTCGCTTAAGAAACCAATTTCAGAATTAGTATTACTGCGGACTAATGAAATATAAATAACATCGCGCTCTTCCCCCTGAAAGCCATCAATTGTTTTTACGGAAATTTCACTTATTGGTTTATTGGTAAAATCCTGTTCGGTTAACTTTTCTTTTAATAATTCTATTTGCTCTTTGTAGGGTGAAATTATTCCGATGGAAATTTTTTGCTCTTGTTTAGTGTATTCGTATTGCTCCAATAATAAATTTAAATGCTTATACAATAAATCCGCTTCTCCTTTATTGGATAAACTTAAGGTCTCCGGATTTTGCAATTCATCAAAACTACAACCAGCGGTATCAATTAATTCAACAGGGCTTTCCAAAAACGCAAACTGTTCTTCTCTCCCCCTTTGGGGGAGCCGGTGGGGGCTCAATGTCTCATCTTTTACCGAGACATCCGCCTCCAATTCATTCTTATAAAAATAAGCGTTGCTGAAACTCATGATAGCATTATGCATCCTGTATTGCCGTGTAAGCAATGAAGAACTTCCTTCGAGTTTCATACAAGTATCTAACAGTGTAACATCCAATCCCTCTTTTTTTGCGTCAATGCTCTTAACAACAGGTGGTAACTGAAAATGATCGCCACTGAAAATAACCCGGTTGCACTTTAATAAAGGAATCCATGTCATTGGCTCCAAAGCCTGCGAGGCCTCATCAAAAAATAAAGTATTAAATGTTTTTTTATTTAAAGCGCGATGCGTTGAGGTTACGGGCGTACAACAAATTACCTGGGCATTCACAAATAATTCATTTACAACATGGTCTTCTAATAATCGCGCCTCTTTCAAACAATTTTTTGCTTCTGAATAAAAAGCAGCGCGTTGTTGTGCATCTTCCCTCCCAAAAACACGTTTGTATTTTCCCGCCATTCTAAAGTATTCTTCTGCTGTTTTACGTAAACTTTTTATATCCTTATAATACGAGCTATTCTGCACCTGCCCGTCAACCGAAGTTCCCATTAACTCTTCCGATATTCTTGCGGGGTGCCCCACACGCAAAACATTTATTCCTTGTTCCAATAATTTCTCACTTAGCAAATCAACCGCTGTATTAGTTGGTGCACAAACCAAAACTTGCTTTTCTGTTTGCAGAGTCAAACGAATGGCATGAACTAATGTTGTTGTTTTCCCAGTACCGGGCGGACCATGAATCACCGCAATATCATTTGCGGCTAAGGCGTGGCGCACTGCTCTGTTTTGCGATAAATTTAACTGGGGAATAATTATACTCTCATCTAACTTTTCGAAAGATGGTTTTTGCAGTCCGGCTATTAATTCTCTTAGTTCGGCCTGTTTGCAATTACGCGCATTAATAATTGTATCCAAAGCCTTTTGCATTTCAGTATAACTATTATCATCAAACTGAATGTTGATGCCCAATTTTCCGTCGTAAGCCCAATCGGGTAATTCTTCGGCATGCAAAATAATCAGCATTTTATTTTTACCCGAACGTTTAATAGTGCCTATTATCTCATTCGCGTCATGAGGAATTTTATTGGAGAATAAAGAAATATTTTTACCCGTACTGAAATGATGCGGCATATCCAGGTTCGTGGTGCGCTCCACCTCAATTTGTAATAAATCGCCATAACCTAATTCATCGTTTAATATCTGAATGGGATACCAGGTTACCCCATTTTGTTTCCGGCGTTCTATGCCTGCTTTTAAAAATTGTTCTTTATACTGCAAATAGTCTTCTTCCCTCTCAATAAGCAGTAACTCCTTTAATAATTTTAAATGTTTTATTGAGGGTGAATCCATATATTTGTCAGTAGAACCTATGATTTTTAACACCATAGAATTTGTCATTTTCCTGCTGGTGGTATTTATCCTCTATTGGCGCTTTTTCAGCAAAAATAGCACGAAACAAAATAGTTTACTACTAATTGCAGGTTATTTTTTTTACAGCTGGTGGAGCTGGAAGTTTTTATTCCTTTTTATTGCCACTTCCTTTATTGATTTCTACGCCGCTCAAAAAATTGAACAAAACGAAGACCCGAAAAGGCGAAAGATATTTTTAGGACTTTCCCTTAGTGGGAATTTATTGGTACTTAGCTTTTTTAAATACTACAATTTTTTTGTAACTGAGTTCGCCAATCTTTTCAGTCTGGATCCGGAAAACCTGACTTTAAACATTATACTTCCTCTTGGAATCAGCTTTTACACTTTTCAGGCGATGGCCTACACTATTGATGTGTACAGGAAAACTACAAAAGCCGAAACCAATTTGCTCACATATTTAGTGTACAGTAGTTTCTTTCCGCAAATGTTATCCGGACCCATTGAACGCGCTAACCGTTTAATGGGACAATTCAGAGTAAAACGTGAATTCAGTTATGCACAAGCTACAAAAGGCTTAGAATTAATTTTATTCGGTTACTTGAAAAAAGTAGTGCTCGCCGATAATTTAGCTTTAATAGCCGATAAAGGTTTTTCTTTACCGAATGATTATCACGGATTAAATGTTGTCATCGCTGTCCTATGTTTCACTTTTCAGATTTATTGTGATTTTAGCGGATATACAGATATTGCAAGAGGTGTTGCAAGGCTATTCGGATTTGAATTAATGAAAAATTTTAATAATCCCTACTTCGCCGAAAATATAAATGATTTTTGGAGAAGGAGACATATTTCATTAAGCACCTGGTTCCGCGATTACTTATACATTCCACTAGGCGGAAATAAAAAAGGAAAAGCAAGAACCACATTTAATATTATTTTAGTTTTTGCAGTTTCAGGATTATGGCATGGCGCGAGCAGAACATTTTTGGCCTGGGGATTGTATCACGGGTTTTTATCAGCGCTTAATCGCTTACTAAATGTAAAAATTGAATTTCCGAAACCTATTAAAATATTTTTTACCTTCTTAATTGTCGCTTTTGGTTTAATATTTTTCAGAGCAGCCAATATGAGTGACGCTTATAAAGTCATCGGGAATCTTTTTTCCTCAGGGAGTGACTTAACCATTTTAAGCGGAATTAAAAGTTTAAAACTAGTTCTGTTGTTCTCCTGTTTATTTACGATTTTAATTTTAGAAAGATTGAACGAAACCAAACCAGAGGTGTTCAGAAATTTATTTGGTAAAAAGCTATTCAAATACTCCGCCTATTATTACGCAGTATTGCTAATTATTTTATTGGGCGTTTACAATAACGCTCCCAACTTTATTTATTTTCAGTTCTGATGAAACAGTTAGTAAAGAAAATATTTTTATTTAGTCTGCCGGTTTTAATCGGACTCATTTTTATTTTCTTCATAAAAACCAATCGTGAGTTTTGCTACAACTATGTAAAAGGCGATTGTGAAGGGCGCGGAAAATTACTTTATAAGAAAATATATGAAGAAAAAAATTCGGTCGACTATTTATTTGTCGGCTCCTCAAAAACATGGAATGATATTGACGATGGTCTATTGGAGAACCTTACTAATTCGCCCGATTTAATGAGTGTTAAGATGTTTAACGCAGGATATTGTCGTTTTGGAAGAAATCTCGATTATTTGTATTGCAAAGAATTTTTAAAACGCAACTGTCTCAAAAAAATATTTTTGGAAGTGCGTGCGGATGAATCCACAACTTCCCACCCTATTTATCCTTACCTCGCCACCTCAGGTGAAGTGTTGGAAGGAGCGCTGGCACTGAATGGAAAATTATTTTCCGAAATTTACAATCACCTTTTAATGAATGTTAACTTTTCGCGTTGTCAACTTAATATTGAAACGCCTGAAATGAATACAGTAAACATTCCTGTACACGGCTATGAGAATATTGAAAGGGTTTTAGACGCCAAAACGCTTGAAGAATTCTATGCAAAAGAAAAAACCCGCCTCTCTGAAAACAAAATCGATACTTCCGCACATGCTTACCGCTTTAGTAATTACTACTTATCCAAGCTCAAAAATTTGTGCGAAAAGAAGAACGTTGAATTAGTATTCGTTTATTTGGCGGGTTATGCTAATATTAATAAAGAACCCGCTTTTAAATCCTATTATGAAAAATGGGGTAAATTAATAATGGCGCCTGATAGTATTTACAATAATAAAACGTATTGGAAAGATGTAGCACATTTAAATTCAGCCGGAGCAACAGCCTACACAAAATTCCTGGCTACACAGTTAGCGCGATAATAAAAATGTTTTAGAAACAGTTTTGTTTCCATAAGTGACCTCAACTTTTACGCCATTTGAAGCAACTACAGGAATATCTAATTCACGATCACTTGTTATTTTTTCAAATAAATTCTGATCTGCATTTGTAACCTTCACTTTATAGTCTTCTTTTTTATTCAATCCATTACAGAATAATTTCATTGTTCCATCCTCTTTTTTTAATAAAGAGATAAAAATTCCTTCAGTGGCATGCTCCTTCTTTTTGCCATATAACATCTTCGGACTCCGTTTCATTTCCGTATTATCGGGGGCCGGATTCACATCTGCTTTTTTTAATCCGAAATAATCAGGCTGAATGTCTTCTTTAGTCCAAACCCTTATATAATCAATAATAAATGGTGAAAAACTTATTTGCTCATTATTTGGTCCGGGATGAAACGGTCCGTGATCATCCGGTACAGCAATATTTGCCACTACGTGTTTTGGTTGGGTAAATTTCACCTTCGACACCGCAATACATTTCCCATTCAGGAAATATTTAACTTCATTCTCATCCCATAAGCACGCCACAATATTATAACCTTTATCTAAATCACCATTCAGTTTTATCCAACCTCCAAAACTTCTTTTTTGTCCGATAGGATTCCGTACCATGTCGCAACCCTGACAATGCGTATCAACGTGTGTTTGACTTTCGCGTTCGCCTTTCAGTTCCATAATATCAATTTCTTCATTGGGAGAACCGCCGTATAACCAAAACGCCGGCCATAATCCTTTATCTGAAGGCGCTTTGAATTTAATTTCGTAATACCCTTTTAAAAATTTCCGCTTGCTTTG
>JAHEYE010000322.1 GCA_023251695.1 Sphingobacteriaceae bacterium
TTATTAAATAAGTGTAAAGATAATATTGAATGTACCGACGAGGAACATGCAAAGAACCGGCGTACTGAATTTAAAATCCTAGAGAAACCTAAAGTATAATAGCTTAACTAATTTTAACAAAGTCCCTGTAATTGTGGCAAGCTTTTAGTAACAATTAAGCATCCAGGAACCCGTGGATGTTTTTTGTTAACCTTAAAAAGATCGTATGAAAAAAAAATACATTATTATCCTTTTAGCATTAGTATGCGGATTAGTAAAGGTAACTGACGCGCAAACGCAAAGCCAATCCCAGACCCAAAAGAAAAAACATACTAATAGGTATTATAATTCATGGCGTTTGGGTTTAAACTTAGGTGCCATGTGGGAAACTTCTGACGTGCGCAGGGGAACCTTAGGTACCGGTGGCGGATTTACCCTTGAAAAAGCTTTTTGTGAGAACGAGACCAATTTTTTAAGTTTTGCAATTAAAGGCCGGGGTTTGTGGGGTAGTACTTATGGTTTGGATTATGCCCGTAATTATTCGATCCAAAACGATCCTTCATTAAATGGTAAATATAATCCCGGTACTAATTATGACTCGCTTGCCGCAGCCGGTGGTGCATCGTTTATCTTGAATAATTACAAAACAAAAATTGCGGAAGGCGCCCTTGAATTTCAAATTTGCTTCAATAGTTTAAGGGAAAAAACAAATGTTTTATTGAATCTTTGGGGCGGCATTGGCTTTACAAGTTACCGTACAAAAATTAATGTGCTCAGTGATAAGAATAAAATGTATAATTATTTTCTGGTGGATTCATCAGGAAGCCAGGGTCTCATGTTATCGTCGCATAAATTTTTACTGGATGATAGCTACGAGTCGTATGGTAACAATAGTCAAAACGGAAATGTGCTCACTTGGTCTCCCTCTTGCGGAGTAGGTTTAGGCTACCGCTTTAACGATTACATTTCCTTAATTTGGGAATACAAATTGACTTTCCCGCAAGGAACCTATTCTGATTACCTCGATGGCATTGAAAAACATAATAACGATTGGCTGGGATGCAATAAAGATTATTATCATTATACAGGGCTTAACATGACCATCCGTTTGGGCGGTAAGGGTGGACATAGCCAATCAAGTACTAATGTAAATAATTATACAAATGCAAACACCAATACGGTAGTTACCATAAATCCAACAACCTCAGTTGTTACAACCCAGCCCCCGGCAGTTAAGCCGGTAGTTAATATTACTAATCCACCAAGTACACCGTTTTATGAAAATGTAAATACTACTTTCCCGTTTAAGGCGAATGTGTATAATGTAAGCCAACGGAATCAGTTGTATGTAACCTATAATGGAAGTGAAATAAAAAATTATACATGGAGCGGACAAACAATTGCTTTTAGCGGACAACTTAATCCCGGAAATAATGTTGTTTCGGTTACGGCAACAAATACGGCAGGCAGTGATTCTAAATCAGCTATTGTTGTTTATTCGGGAGTTCCTCCGCAAATTACGATAACAACGCCCGGCAATAGCAAATATACAAGTACGCAAAGTTCATCAGATGTCTATGCAACAATTCTGAATGTGGAATCAGCTTCTTATATATCTGTTGTTCTGAACGGACAGCCATTCTCTTCTTTCAGTTACAATCCTTCAAATAAAGTTTTTGCCATGAACACGGCACTTGTTACCGGTACAAATACCATCGATATTACCGCTACCAATGCTTTTGGAAAGGATAATAAAACACAGCTGATTATTTATCAACCTACGGCAACCATTGGTTCAACCGTTGTAGCAGCCAAACCGGTTACAGTTGTGATTACTGATCCCTCAGCTAATCCTTACACAGCAACCACCACAACTTATAATGTAAAAGCTAAAGTAACGGGCGTTAATTCACAAAGTCAGGTGACTGTAACTGCCAACGGGAACAATTCAGTTTTTAATTATCTTAATGGAAATGTTGATTTTAATGTTTCTCTTCTGTCAGGTAATAATTCAATTCAGGTGAGTGCAAAAAATGGCAGACAAGCGGATTCAAAATCAACTGTCATCGTTTACAATCCGCCTAAAAAAGTCACACCTCCAACGGTAGTGATAATAAATCCTAATCCTTCGCCGTATACAACCAATCAAACCAATTATGCTTTCAAGGCGCAAACAACTTATATAACTGATAAATCACAATTAGAAGTGAAATATAACAACGTTGCGGTTTACAATTATAATTTTGACGCAATTAATGGCATTATTGATTTTTACGCTAATCTTATTTTGAATACAGATAATTTACTCGAGGTAAAAGCAACAAATGTTTACGGAAGCGCAAATGCTTCTGCTATTGTAAAAATTGAAATGCCGAAACAAAAGGTGATTTGTCATAAAGTTCCACGCGGTGGCGGTCAGGAAACAATGACAATTAATGAAAGTGACTGGCCGGAACATCAGGCGCATGGTGATTATGAAGGTGTATGTAAAGTAAAAGTTGAAACCGACGCAACCATAACAATTTGTCACATGAATGCTGATGGATCAAAACAAACCATCTCTATTTTGCAAAGTCAATGGGTACAACATCAGGCGCATGGTGATGTAATGGGTAATTGCCCGAAAGTTAGTACTGAAAATCCTCTTCCGGATCCGGATATTACAATTTGTCACCTGAATGCAAATGGTTCTAAACAAACTATTGTAGTGAAACAAAGTCAATGGGCCCAGCATCAGTCTCACGGTGACGTGATGGGGGCTTGCCCGAAATTAAGTAATGAAATTCCCGTTGATCCTCTCATTACCATTTGCCATAAAAATGCAGATGGCACTGAAACAAAAATGACAATTCCGCAAAGTCAGTGGGCGGCACATCAGGCGCACGGTGATTATGTTGGTGGTGAATGTGCAACTAAAACTAATACTGTACCGGCGGGAAATGGAATTGTAATATGTCACAAAAACAGTGATGGGTCAACAACTACTATGACTATTCCGCCTGATCAATGGCCTGTGCACAGAGCGCATGGTGATGTTTTAGGTGCTTGTGCAACGCAGACTGTTGTGCCTGAAGACAAAAAAATAACCATTTGTCATATTCCTCCCGGGAATAATCAGAATCCTCAAACGATAGAGATTAATGAAAGTGCATGGCCTGCGCATCAAGCGCATGGTGATACAAAAGGCGCTTGTCCGACACCGACTGTTGTTCCTGAAGATAAAAAAATAACTATCTGTCATATTCCACCGGGGAATAATCAAAA
>JAHEYE010000099.1 GCA_023251695.1 Sphingobacteriaceae bacterium
ATTTGTTCAGGACAAATAAACCGGGAAGAAGCACTGGAAGAATTGAAACATAAGCCATGGGAAACGAAGGCGACTTTAGAAGATAAGACCTACGTTATTAAAAAGTTTGAAATAACAGATAACTGGTTTGATAAATGGATGAAAGAAGAGCCGGTTTCTCATTTTGTGTATGCGAGTTATTTAACCCGCCACGAAAAAATTGTACAACGCCTTAAGAAGCTTCTCGGCCGATAAAATGAAACTTGAAAACCAGAATATTATTATAGTTTCGAATGAGGCCTGGGGAGATATCTGGTATTCGAAACATAATTATGCTTTCGAATTAGCAAAGAAAAATAAAGTCTATTTTTTAAATCCGCCGAAGCCCTTTTCATTAAGGAATTTTTTTGCTTCAAGTGTACAGGAAATTAAGGCTTATGGGGGCATTACAGTTCTTGAATACTCTAATATTTTACCCGTAAGTTTGTTAAATTTTTGGAAGTTAAACGATAAAATCATTTTAAAAAGATTAAAGAAATTTTTTACTAAAAAAAACATTCATGATTTAATATTCTGGACTTTCGACCCTATCCGCTTAGCATTTCCCGAATTAATTAATCCAAAATTAATTATTTTTCACGCGGTCGATGATTATTTCTTCTCATATCCATCCGAAGCTTTACTCGCCGGAAAAGCTGATCATATTTTTTGCGTTTCCGATAAGTTTGTAGAAAAATACAAAAAATACTGCAAAAATATTGCCGTATTGCCTCATGCCATTCCTGATGATGAATTTCTTCCCGTATCATCAAAAAGAAATAATCTGATAAAAGGTGTTTTTGTCGGCAAAATGGATTACAGGATTAATCCAGAATTTAATTTAAAGATTTTTAAAGCCTTTCCTTCCATACAATTTACTATTGTCGGACAGTTAAACAATGAGTTTAAAAACCTATTCGAAAAAGAAAACCTTAAAAATGTCACGCTGATTCAGCCCGTTAAGTCTGCTGAAATTAAGAATTACGTAAGTGGTGCTGATTTTTGCTTCATTTTCAAGAAAATATATAAGGGGAATAATATTTTCAGCCATAAGCTTCTTCAGTACCTTGCACAAGGCAAGCCTATTTTCGGAACAGATTTTTCAGACTTTAACGAAGAAGTTAAAAATAATCTTTACCTAAGCAACAGTTCTGACGAAATGATTAAAATGATAAAAGTTTTTTCGGACAATGAAGAACCGGCCGGAAAAGCTGAAATACGCATTAAATTTGCGAAGCAAAACACTTTTTCAGTTGCATTATCCATCGTTGAAAATGCTTTGAAGCTTCAGTCAAAATCAAACGCTTATCTGTACTATGCAAATATATCCTTTAAAACAAGACTGTTTAATTTTTTCAAGAAGGCTTTAGCAAACCCTGTTATTGATCCACTACTTGCAAGTTTAACGTTTAAAGAGGGGGCCATTGGGCGTTTTGCGCTGAGCATTATTCCTCTCGAGTATTTGTACCCAAATCCATCGAAGAGAAAATACCGACGTGAAGGAATAAAAATGGATCTTAACATTTCTAATTTGGTTGACCATTACGTTTATTACTCCATCAATAAAACACCAATAATAAAATTTATCAGCTACCTTAAACCCGGCTCTACTGTTATTGATGTCGGCACAAATATTGGTTATACTACTTTGCTTCTTTCAAGAGCATGCCCACATGGTAAAATTATCGGAATTGAACCTTCCATTGAATTATTTAAAACACTTGAAGATCATGTTAAGTTAAATGCTTTTACCAATGTTAAATGCCTCAATATCGGATTGGGGGAAAAAAACAAAACCGTAAGGCTCTACAAGGTAAACGAAACCAATAACGGTATGAATAGGATATTTGAGAATAATAATATTCCATTAAACTCAGAAAGAATTACCATTAAAACACTTGATGAAGTTGTTTCCGAAGAAAATATGTATACGATTGATGCCCTAAAAATTGACGTGGAGGGATATGAACTCAAAGTTCTGCAAGGGGCAATGAATGTATTAAAAAATCATCATCCCGTGTTGTTGGTGGAGATTGATTCTGAAAATTTAAAAGAACAACAAGCCAGCCCTAACGAAATTTTTAAATTGCTTTTTGAATTAGACTACAGTATTTTTGATGTCAGGACAATGCATAGGATTGAGTTAGGCCAAGATTATACCGGTGTTCATTTTGATGCTATCTGTTTTAAAGGAAAAACTTAAGATGCAGAAACACGTAGTAATGATAATTGCAAATAGTCCTGACCCATCTTATTTCAAGTGGTTTACAGCTCTGAATAAAAAACAGGAGGAATTTAAATTGACTTATGTTTTCATGCTTACCCAACCCACACCTATGGAAACATATTACCGGGAAGAAGGCATCGATGTGCATTGGTTATACTTTAATTATTCGAAATCCAAATACTTTCAATTTATAAGGGTGACCTTTCAATTATTCCTTTTGTTTTTGAGAATTAAACCAGATGTTGTTCAAACTAATTTGTTCGACGACAGCCTGACTGCTTTATTTGCTGCGCGTTTGGCCGGGGTAAAAAAAAGAGTTGTAACGAAACAAGACACCGGTTATCATATTCTTTATTTCCCGAAATA
Source organism: Sphingobacteriaceae bacterium (assembly GCA_023251695.1). Lineage (GTDB taxonomy): Bacteria > Bacteroidota > Bacteroidia > B-17B0 > Aurantibacillaceae > JAHEYG01. The sequence goes on from JAHEYE010000099.1 coordinate 2,612, forward strand.
TATAAAACTGGACACGTTTATTAATTGGAACGCAACTCATATCATTCCAAGCTCCGGTGAGACAAAAGAACTAATTATGAAATATGAAAGTCCGCCGGAAAATAAAGTACAAATTATACATCACGGCATGAGTGAAACTGGAATAACAAACGTAACGCCTGAACAAGTTAAAGCTTTTAAGCGCAAATATAATCTGGAAAATAAAGTTGTTGTTGGATCGGTAAGTAGATACATAGAACTTAAAGGTTACCGCTATATTATCAGCGCCGCTAAAATTGCCGTGCATAAATATCCCAATCTTCACTTTCTTTTTATTGGCACAGGGCAACAAAAAGATGAATTAGCATTATTAATCGCAATGAATAAGATGGAAGGTTTTATCACGATTACAGGGCGAATAGATTTTTCTGACATTCCTACAGCTTACAGAAGTATGGATATTTTTATCCACGCCTCGGAGATAGAAGCCTTTGGCTTTGTTTTTGCGGAAGCCATGTTTAATAAAGTGCCCATGATTTCAACACGTGTAGGAGCAGTAAGGGATGTTTTGACGCACAAAGAAAATGTTTACATTACAAAATTCAAGGACCCTTCCGATATTGCGGAAGGAATTGATTACATGATGCGATCGGACAGAAAACTGATAGCTGAAAAAGCTTATGCGATTTGTAAGGAAAAGTTTGCCATTGAAATAATGTGGGATAACTATAAAAATTTATTTAATAATTAAATGGACTGTCTGATATGCGGTGAAAAGGATTTTAAACCTTATTATTACCCACCAACCCTATTCAATAAAAAATCATTTGGCTATTCAGAGTGTTGTCATTGCTATTCAGCACAAATTTCTCCTTTACCGGATGAAGGTGATATGAAATTAATGTATGGCTCGGAAGACCATTCCTATTTGCTGGCATTAAAAGAAAATGAAAAATTAATATTCAATAAGGTCTATCCCAAATATAATCATCAGGGTTTTCAGTTGCTTTTTTTCAGGAAATATAACTATTCACAATACGGAAAGACTTTACTAGACATTGGATGTGGCAGTGGTTTTTATATGAACCATGCGAAATCTTTAGGGTTTACCTGTTACGGTATTGAATTTGATGCCGCTTTTGCTGCGCTTTTAAGAGAAAAAACTGACCTTGATATTTTTTCAGTTGAGGAATTAGAAAAATTGTTTAAGGATGTGTTGAAATTTGACGTGATACATTTGGGTCACGTATTAGAACACAGTATTGCACCCGTACATTTTTTATTAGGTTTGAAAAAATATGCACATCCCGATACTATTTTTATTATCGACGGCCCGCTGGAGAAAAACAAATGTCTCTCACGGTTTTTCATAAAATGGGGATCTATATTGCAAAGCAAAAAGTCTAATTCGTATCCGCCACAACATATTACTTTCACAAATAGCCACTCGCAATTATTGTTCTTCCAAAAAGCAGGGTTGAAAAAGATAAATTACAAAATCACCGAGCAAATGTTCCCCTTTCCTACAAAATTAAAGGAAGAACCCTTTAAAAATAAACTTTTGTTTATTCTGGGAAGAATTTCAGTAAATTTATCTAAAATAGTAAGAGGCTCGGGGAATATTTTCCATTATGCAGGACACTTTAAATAATCAATATCTGGTCTCTATAGTTATTCCAGCGTACAATGCCGGAAAGTTCATTTCTAGCACAATTGATTCCATTCTCGAGCAATCCTACATTAATTGGGAATTAATTGTTGTGAACGACGGCTCGGAAGACAATACGGGAGATGTTATTAAAGCCTATGTAATAAAAGACAAGCGTATTTCGGTGATTTCAAAAGAAAATGGCGGAGTATCCGAAACAAGAAATGTTGGACTGGAAGCTGCAAAAGGAGATTTTATAACTTTTTTAGATGCCGATGATTTTTGGTTAAAGGATAACCTGCAGAAAAAAGTTTATTATCTGGTGAACAACCCTGAAGTAGATTATGTTTTCAGTAATTCGATGCATTCGGATGAAAATTTGAATAACCAAAGACCGTCTCCTGAGGGTAAAGACGAAAATATTTTAGATGATTTATTGCTTTGGAATGGTGAAGTCATTCCAGGGCCATGCAGTAATATTCTTGCCAGGAGAAAATGTTTTGACAGCGGAATCCGTTTTGATCCGCGATTATCAACAATTGCCGATCAACATTACACAGTTCAACTGGCCGCAAAACACAAAGGCAAGTTAATAAAAGAGATTCTTTGGATTTATAGGGTTTTACCGGGTAGTATGAGTAAAAGTTTAAAACTGATGGAAGAAGATGCGCTTATGGTTTACCAATTATACGCGGAAAATAATTATTTCAAATCCGCTTCATTCAGGCGCAAATGTTTTTCGAATATGTATATGATTGTTGGTGCAAGCTGGTGGAAGGACGGAAATAAAAAATGGAGGGGCCTCCATTTTCTGGCACTTGCATTTTTTAGCGCTCCTTTAAATACGATGGGGAAACTGTTCACAAAACTCTTGAAAAGATAAGTGAAGAAAAAACACATCATAATTTATGCATTTGAAAGCCTGGAAGACCCGCTTATAAAAGGCCTTATACTTAATTATCTCATAGAATTGCAAAAAGAATTCGATGCTTTTGTTTTTCATTTGTTTACACACGAACATAAGGGGTATCTTTTGAATGCTAAACAGCAAAATGAAAAAAAAGCCGAATTATCTGCACAGTCCATTGAATGGTATCCAATCAAATATTTAAGCGGAAATTTAAAACTGTTAAAGAAGATTTATAACTTCATACACACTTTTTTTATAGCACTTAAAATAAAATTCAAGCATAAGCCAGTGGCAATTGTTGGCTTTCTTGCAATTGCCGGAGGGCTCAGTTATATCTTATCGGTGTTGTTACGCATTAAGTTGATTATTTATTGCTATGAACCACATAGTGAATACATGGCAGATTTCAACATCTGGAGAAGAAACGGACTGAAATACCGCCTACTTAAAAAGTTTGAGTACTTACAAATAAAAAAATCTGAACACCTCGTTGTTCCAAACATGCATACAAAAATATTTGTTGAACAAATCCGAACAAAAGGGAATGTTATTGTTTGTCCGATAAGCATTGATACGGATAGAATGGTATTTGACAAAGACGCCAGAGAAAGAATTCGCAATTCACTACACATCGGTCAGAAGCAGGTTCTGATTTATACGGGAAAATTCGGAGGCATTTATTTTTCAAGTGATGAAGTCATCCGTTTTTTTTCAGGACTACACCATATAAACAGAAATTTGTTTTTTTATATCATTAGTCCTAATACCGGTGAAACAAAAGAAAGTATCAGTAAATACAACTTGCCGTCTGATGCGTTTCATTTATTATCTACGGTTAGTTATTCCGAGTTAAATCAGCATTTATCGGCAGCCGATATCGGATTTGTAGCACTTCCATCTATGCCATCGCAAAAATACCGTACCCCGGTAAAAACAGCTATGTATTTATCCTGTGGCTTACCATATCTTGTTACAGAAAATGCAGGGGAAGATGATATCATTGCCACAACCAAAAATGTGGGCGCAGTATTAGAAAACCTGAATGACGATCCCAAAATTATTACTGACAAAATAAATAAATTACTCGGTAGGGATAAAATTGTTTTAAGGAATAGTTGTCGTGAATTAGCTGTAACAACCCGCAGCACTACGGTGGCTGTTTCAACATTAAAAACAATATTTTCTGAACTAACCGATTAAAATATTTCTTTCGGTTTAATTTTCCGTATATAATCTATAATAAATAATGTGGCGATGAAAAACGGAATGATTGGTATTTTAAAACGTACCAATGCTCCGAAATTAGAAGTAGTAAGTCCGATCATAAACGCGAAGAGTACAGAAAATGTTATACAAAAAAGAAGAAGGGGATTTCTTGCAATAATTTTGAAGGTGCCTTTTACACGGGTATGATAGAGTATATATAACGTAAATCCTAAAAGAAAAGCATTTTCAAGTGCTGCCACAAAAAGCACCACGCTCCTTCCTTCCCATAAAAATGGTCGGAATAGGCCCGCGTTTATCGCCGGAAAAAATAGCGGCAGCATCCCGGCTGCAGTACCATCATAATCCCCGATATCGAAACTCGATCCTCCGTAATATTCCTGCTTTAAATCATGATTTGTTGAAGCTGCTGTTTCAAAAGCTTTATCAACCGAAAATTTCGACATGCTTCCACTTAAACTTCCGAGAACATAATAGGATAAAAGGCTCACCCCGACTATTAGAATAGGAAAAAGGAAAAATGTTACAAAGGGGCTTTTGATCCGTTGTAATTGCTGATAAAATATCCAAAATAACCCTCCGGGAAAAAGAACGAGGAAAATATATGGCTTAATTGTTAATATGAGCCACGACGTAAATAAAAGTAATATTACCGTTATCGTTTTTCGTCTTTTCAAAATAAAAAACTCGTGCGCACAATAAACAAACAGGCCAGTTGCCGCCAATGTATAAGTATCTTTCGAAACGCCTCCGCCCCAAAATAAAGGTGAAGGAAAATAAAGTACAGCCCATGCCAGTTTATTTTCTATTTCAGGTGCATATTGCCTGAACATTAAAAATAATTTCCACGAACCATAATAAGAAGCACAGCCCAAAAGGAGCGAAGTCAAAAAGTAACTCTTCCCGGTTAAAACCGTTAATATACTCGTAAGCTTGATCACCATAAATGTATGTGGGTCATAAAACATGTACCCGTAGGGATAACCAGTTTTGTCGCTGAACAGAGACCGGATCTCGATTGACGGCTCTGAAATCATAACCTCAAGATACTTATTGGGATCCTGATAAAACAAATTGGCCATGGCGTTAGTTGATTCGAAATAAGCAATGGTATCTCCATAACCGTAATAAAATAAATAAATAGAGCAGTACACCATGGCGCCAAAAATTTTGGCGCCTAAGCCTGGCATATAAAATTTATAGGCCGGGTCCTTACCTAGTTTTTTGTTTTTGTAGAGGAAGGCAATGAATAATACGATAATTGCCGCAACCATGGTGCCAAAAATATCTAGCCATTCGATTTTTACGAAATTGTCGTATTCCCATTCATCTCTGGCTTCAACTGGATCCATTAAGTTTCAAATTAAGAAAGGCTATTCCTTTAAACTAATTTATTATTGTAAATTTACAAATAATTCGGCTCTGTTTATGGAATTAAGTAATTGTATTAATTGTAATAGCACACATTTGAAAACAATGTCTGTTTATTCAGGCGCTTTCCTGGTAAAATGTGCGGATTGCGGCCTTGTTTTCGGGAAAAAACAACCAAGCACGACTGAACTTACTGCTCATTACACCAATTATCCCCGCTACACCAGCCTCTCGCCAATTACCGAAAAAAGATATGGGGAATTACTTGACAAGTTCGAACTTTACCGCAAAAGCAATAACATTATTGATCTGGGCTGCAGTAATGGTTTGTTTTTAGAGTGTGCTAAAAAAAGAGGATGGATTGTTTATGGAACAGAATATGCACAGGAATCGATCGACTATTGTGCAGATAGAAATATCAAAGTTTTTAAATCAGATAAATTACCTCCCGAATTTTTTAATTTACAATTTGATGTAATCACGAGCTTTGAGGTAATAGAACATATTAATACGCCAAATGCCGAAATGGAATTCATTAAAAAAATATTGAGAAAAGGCGGCGCATTTTATGTAACCACGCCTAATTTTAATTCTGTAAGCCGGATGATACTGAAAGATAGATGGAACGTGATTGAATATCCTGAACACCTCACTTACTATACCGCGCGAACCTTGAATGATTTAATGCAGAAATATGGATTCAAAAAAGATTTTCTTGTGACCACCGGTTTTAGTTTTTTGCGTTTTAACCAAGGCAGGGGAAAAGATGAAGTTAACCGCACATTACTGAATAATACCGATGAAACAGTGAGAGCCAATATTGAGAAAAACTTCTTTCTGCGCTGCATAAAACACTCCATTAATTTTTTTCTTACTGCCTTTAAAATAGGCGATGCCATGAAGGGCTTATATATTAATTCTTAACTTTTACAAAAACAGTTTATAGTCAGCAAGTTAAAAATTGCCTTAAGTTGGCTTTTTGCTATCTTAGTTTAGTTCTAAATTGCTATTTTTAATTACATGAAAGAGCGGGAAAGTATTATTGTTACGGGCGGTGCGGGATACATAGGTTCACACACTATTATTGAACTACTTCAACAAACCGATTACAACATTATTTCAATTGACAATTTTTCTAATTCGCATGCTAATGCTTATGAAAATATTGAATTAATTACTGGAAAAAAAATTACTTCCATTCGTTTGGATTTGTGCGACAAAGATGCTGTTTCAAAACAACTTAATTCTTTGAATAACATTGCCGGCGTCATACATTTCGCAGCTTTTAAATCGGTACCAGAAAGCATGGCTGACCCCTTGCTCTATTATCATAACAACATTGAAAGTCTCATCAATATTCTGGATTTCTGCAAACAGAAAGCTATCCGAAATTTTATTTTCTCTTCTTCCTGCTCGGTATATGGTAACATAAAAGATTTGCCGGTAACAGAAGAAAGTATTTTGGGCAAAGCTGAATCTCCTTACGCTTATACCAAACAGGTAGGCGAACAAATGGTAGACGCCTTCACGGCTACCGCAACAAACTTTAATGCGGTTATTCTCCGTTACTTTAATCCGGTTGGTGCACACATTAGTGGTAATATTGGAGAATTGCCAATTGGTCCGCCTACAAGTTTAGTTCCCATTATTACACGAACGGCAGCCGGCACTATTCCTAAAATGTCTGTTCACGGGAATAACTATCCAACCCGCGATGGCTCATGCATCAGGGATTACGTTCATGTAACCGATATTGCAGACGCCCATATCAAGGCTTTACAATATTTAATAAATCAAAAAAACAAAAACAAATTGTCGTTATTTAATTTAGGAACAGGCCGAGGTGTTACCGTACTAGAAGCAATCGATTCCTTCGAAAAAATCTCCGGCTTAAAACTAAATTACGAAATAGGGCCGCGGCGCGATGGTGATGTAGAAGCCATCTATGCAAATAATAATCTGGCCAAACAGGAATTGAAATGGGAAACCAAGTTTAACATAGATGAAATGATGCGCACGGCCTGGAAATGGCAGCAGCATCTTTCGCAATTGAAAATAAATTAAGATCATTATCATGGAAAAACGATTTAAATTTAAAAGCCTTTCTGTTTACTCATCAGATGAGTGGATGGCGAATTCAACCAAGCGTTACCGTACGGTATTCGATAAAGCAGAGACCACTTACGTCCGTTGCGAGCTTGCTTTATATAATAAGTTATTTGATGAAGAAGATTGGCAAACGAAAGTGACCATCCGCTGCGAAAAAATTGTTCCGGGCAATAACGAAAAAATTTGCGAGCTCGAAGTGGACCTAAAAGTAAATAAGGATGAGAACATCGCCTATGTACGCGATGGTTGGGGAAATACCACCGCAGGGGTTTTTTGGAAAAAAGGAACTTACAAATGGATGACCATTATTGAAGGTGTTGTAGTAGGCGAATCTCAATTCCATATTGAAGATGTTGGACTCGTGACCGCCAGCAATAATCCTTATTTCAGTATCGAGTATATTAAATTATATCCCGGTGATGGCGATGGATGGCAAGACCGTCACCGTAAATATTTGAAAAAATTCAGTAAAGCAAATACACAATACGTGTGGGCGGAATTCAAAATAAAGGTGCACACCAATTCGGATTTTAATTATGAATTCTTTCTGAATTATATTGATGACGCGGGACAGCCTAAAGCACATCAAAGTAAGATTGGGTATATCGACGCCAATAAAAAAGATTATACGTATACATTTGATATGGGATGGGGGCATAATAATGCAGGTTCATGGAAAGACGACCAATACATTTTAGAAATTGTGTACATGGATGTTTTAATTGGCGCGGTTACGTTTCAGTGCGGCGAAGTGGATGAAGAAGGTCCACTTGAGTTAATAACTTCCATTACGCAAACAATGTCGGCCGGCACAAATACCGGAGATTCCAACACCACTACCGCTGCGCCGGAAAAAACGCTTGAAGAATTACTGGATGAAGTAAAAGCTT
>JAHEYE010000100.1 GCA_023251695.1 Sphingobacteriaceae bacterium
CCCAAATCATAAAATCAAAAATAATTTCTTTGAGTGTTTCTTTGGTTAAAGGTTCTGAAGAAAAGGAATTGTACTTAATGCCAATAGGACCTTTGGCCTCAATGAAAAAACGCATTTCGCGGTTCACAAAAATACGACCCACCAGATATCCCAAATCATTTAAACGGTTGAACTGAAAAGAATCGGCTAAGAAATTATAAACGTTAATGATGCCACAGTATGAGTTAAATTCATTTTTTTTAATATAACCCGTTTTATGCATCGGGTGCGATTTTTCAAACTCAAACACATTGGTGTGCATATAAAACTCGAGCATGTCGCCCGCAACTTTTAATTGAAAGGCATGCGCATTAACATCCATAAAACTCAAAGAAACGCGTTTATCAATTTTATCAAGCTCTCCTTTTAAATCCTGACTAACTGCTTTCGATAATTCACGGATGTTGCCAAAAGTTTGAATGGTGTTTTTATAAACATCCTGCTTCATGGCTGACTTTTCTTTAAGTAAACCAATTATCAATTCGCGTTTATTAATTTCTTTTTTAGCCATTATTTAAAAATAATAAATTTAATAGGCTCTTGCAAAAAGAACACGTTGTTTGCTGATTTTTCCCGTGTAAATGCATTTCCCTTCTTCCTGTTTGTTGTTTAAAGGTATACAACGGATGGTAGCCTTGGTTTCTTCTTTTATTTTTTCTTCAGTTTCACTAGTTCCATCCCAATGGGCACTTACAAATCCGCCTTTTTCATCCAATATTTTCTTTAGTTCCTCATATGAATCCGCTTTATGCGTCGAGGCGTTTAAACGTGTTTTTGCATTATCATATAAACTTTTCTGAATATCATCCAATAATTGTGAAACAAAAGATTCAACTTCATCCACTTTTATAGTTTGTTTTACGCCGGAATCTCTTCTCGCCACTTCAAGTGTGCCGTTAGCCAAATCCCGTTCGCCAATAGCAATCCGTACAGGTGTTCCCTTTAATTCATGTTCAGCAAATTTAAAGCCCGGCCTTTGTGAATCCCTGTCGTCGTATTTTACTGAAATACCTTTAGCTTTTAATTTAGATACAATCTGTAAAGCAGTTTCCGAAACTTTTTTTAAACCTTCTTCACCTTTGTAAATTGGAACAATTACAACTTGTGTTGGTGCTAATTTTGGCGGAATAACCAAACCATGGTCGTCGCTATGACTCATAATTAAAGCACCCATCAAACGTGTAGAAACGCCCCAACTTGTCGCCCATACAAATTCCTGATTCCCTTCTTTGGTTGCAAACTTTACATCAAATGCTTTAGCAAAATTTTGTCCGAGAAAATGGGAAGTTCCGCATTGCAATGCTTTTCCATCCTGCATTAATGCTTCAATACAATAGGTTTCAATGGCGCCGGCAAATCTTTCATTCGGACTTTTAATTCCTTTTATCACAGGCACTGCCATCCAATTCTCCACAAAATCGGCATACACATCCAACATTTGTTCGGTTTCTTTGATTGCTTCTTCCGAGGTGGCGTGGGCGGTATGGCCTTCCTGCCATAAAAATTCGGCTGTACGTAAAAACAAACGGGTACGCATTTCCCAACGCAAAACATTCGCCCATTGATTTATTAAAAGTGGTAAATCGCGGTAACTCTGAATCCAGCCTTTATAGGTATTCCAGATAATAGTTTCAGATGTAGGACGGATGATTAATTCTTCTTCGAGTTTTGCATTATCATCAACAATAATATTTCCGGCACCGTCATTTTTTAAACGGTAATGTGTAACAACAGCGCACTCTTTTGCAAAACCATCCACATGCGAAGCTTCCTTACTGAAAAAAGATTTCGGAATCAATAGGGGAAAATACGCATTAACATGTCCGGTGTCCTTAAACATTTTATCTAAAGTCTGCTGCATTTTCTCCCAAATCGCATAACCATGGGGTTTAATAACCATACAACCTCGTACTGCACTATGGTCGGCCAGATCGGCTTCCACAACAATATCGTTATACCATTTACTGTAGTCCTGTTTCTGTGATGTGATTGCTTTACTCATAAATTTGTTAAAATCTTATAAAACCGACCACTTAAACCATTTAAACATACCACTTGTTAAAAGATATGAATTGTGATGGTATCGGGGGGTTTTATTTCGTAAATTTACATTACAAAACCCCGCGTAAAATTAAGTTTTTAAAACCTAATTACGTTAATAAATTATGAAAAAGGTAATAATAATTGCAGGTATTGTTTCGGTGGCTTTAAGCTCATGCGTAAGTACCAAAAATGTTACATATAACGATGATGTTTACGTTAATCCAAAAGAAGATCGTTTGGAAAAAGAACGCATTGCAGCAGAAAAAAAGAAACAACAGGAAGAGTTAGCTAAGAAAGATGCCGAAGAAAGGGCAGCTCAAATCGCAGCTCAAAAGGCTAAGGACGATGCGAACCCTTTATATAAAGATCCTAATTACGATAAAGATGATTATTACGATTACCAATACGCCTCACGCATTCGCCGTTTTAACCAGCCTGTTAGTGGTGTAGGTTATTACGATAACTATTATACCAATTACTATTATTATAACGGGAATCCGGGCATGTACGGCACCAGTATTTACAGCAGTTATAATTACTGGGGTAATAACTACGGTTACGGTTGTAATTCGGGATGGCCTAGCAGCTACTTTGGAGTAAATTACGGTTGGGGTCAGCCTAATTATGGTTACAATTCTTATGGTTACAATCCTTATGGCGGTTATGGTTACAATCCTTACGGATATGGTTCAAGTTCTTATTGGATGGGTTACAACCAGGGTTATAATAACGGATTTTATAATGGGTATTACGGATATGGTTATCCGTACGGCAACTATTATGGTGGTTATGGAAACGGCTGGGGCTATTATAACGCCTTTGATGCAAACAGTGGTTATTCGCATCATACAAATGCTCCGCGAAGTAGTCACGATGGTGGTAATGGCGGACGAGTATCCGGTCCCGGGTTATATAACAATGGCCTTGCTCAAAAATATGTTCAGGAGGTTCAGGTTGCGCAGGCACTCACACCAAAGTTTGATAATGAATTAAGAAATGTGAAGTCGGGAAAAAATTCAGGAAATTCAAGTCTTAATTCCGGTTCTTATGAAAACATAAACAATACTAATACCGGTAGGCCTAACAGTTATTACAGCAACGAAACAAATCCAAAGGGAAACTCAGGCAACGGAAATTTCGAAAATATAAATACCCCTAAAAATACATCTTCGGGTACGGGTAATAATGGAAACACTTATTACAATTCCACTACAAATACACCTAAAAACACAGGTTATGTTGAACAGCCGCATTACAATAATTCGAATCCTGTTAAATCAACAAATGAACCTGTGAAAATAAAGGATAATAACAGTAACCCGAAGGGAAATATTTTTGATGCGGGAACTCCAACTTTTAACAATGGCGGTAATAATACGCCTTCAGGTAACAGTCCTCGTAACAGTAGTGGTAATTCAGGTGGCGGAACACGTCCGCGTTAATTAAATTTTAGGTTATGAAATCAGGATATTTTGCAATAGCAATATTATTTGCTTCATCATTATCTTTTTCTCAAAACGATATTGATGCATTACGTTACTCACAAACCGGAGTAGGTGGCAGTGCCCGCTTTATAAGCATGGGAGGTGCTTTTGGCGCCCTTGGCGGGAATGTAAGTTGTTTAAGTTATAATCCCGCAGGGATCGGTATTTACCGCAAAGGCGAAATCAATATTTCACCAGGCCTTAATTTCTCTTCAGTAAAAGCATCCTATAATGGAACCGACTCAAGGGAATTCAGACCATCTTTAGTATTTAATGGCTTCGGAATTGCCGGCTCTTGGGATAGCAGAAACGATGAGGATGTAAGGCATTCGTTTGGCATTTCCTTAAATCAGCTGCAGAATTTTAATTCAACTATTTCGGTTCAAGGTCGTTCGAAAGGGAGTACCATTATGAATGATATTATAAATAATGCAGATGGTTATTCGGTAAAAAACCTCGATCCTTCTTATGCAGGTATGGCATTCAGTACTTATCTCTTAGATACTATTAATGGAAAGTACTATGGATTCATTGATCCGAAAGCGGATTTGTTACAAAGCAAAACAATCAGCCAGACAGGTAAAATGAATGAAATGGCCATTGGTTATACCTATACATATAAAGATAAATTATACTTGGGCGCTAGTCTTGGTATCCCAATCGTGAGTTATTATCACGATGCAGAATACACTGAGAGTGACGATAAAGATTCGTTACGGATATATAAGGATGCCAATGATACAGTACGTTCAACTTATTCTTATCCTGTTTGGGCGTATGACAACATATCGGGCAATGACCTGCTGGGTGGTTTTAAATCTGTGACCTATAATGAGGTTTACAAAACAACCGGTCGGGGTTACAACTTAAAATTAGGGGTGATTTACAGGCTTAACGATTATTTAAGAATCGGTGCCAACTATCAAACTCCAACTGTTTTAAGTTTGACAGATGTATATTCATATTCTATGAGTACAGTTTTTGATGGAGGCGATATATTGCCTACTTCTTACCCGCAGGACGGCGGTAGATACGAATATAAAATAATTACACCAATGCGTTATGGGGCAAGCCTTGGTTTTACTTATAAAAAAGTTCTGGCTATTGGAATTGATTACGAGGGCGTAAACTATTCACAAGCTAGCATTACAAGCTCGAGCCCAAGTGATTTTTCAAATGTCAATAAAATAATAAGCACTAAATACAGTCAAGCATCGAATTTAAGGGCAGGGGCTGAGGTGAACATTAATAATGTTTTTGTGCGGGCTGGTTATGCCATGTATGGAAGTCCTTTCGGTGATACCTTTACCGGTAAGTTCACCCGTTCGAGTTATAGCGGCGGGGTAGGTTTCCGCAATAAAAACTGGGCTTTGGATGTAGGTTTTGTAAAGAGTGTACGTAATGAGGAATATTATATGTTTAACTCTAAATACGTAAATAAATCCGATCTCACTATTTCTGGCACGAATTTTGTAATTACGTTAGGCTGTAAGTTTTAATGATTAAACCCGGGCATTTCCTTGTGCCCCTACAAGCCCTTCTGCTTAGCGGAGGGGCTTTGTTGTTTTATTATTTCCCTTTTAGTGGCTAATCCCTTATTTTTGTTTGATGGTATTTGATATCCATATTTTTGTTTGTACGAATCAGCGTACCGGAACTGACCGTCTGAGTTGTGGCGAAGCACATGGTTTGGATTTGGTGGCTGAATTCAAAAAACAAACTAAAAATCTTTCCCGTAGGGACTCCCTTGGAGAAAACACTGAACTTAAAATAAGGGCACAACGTGCAGGTTGTTTGGGTATTTGTGATTTCGGACCAACCGTAGCCATTTATCCGGAAGGTGTTTTTTATGTGGGTGTGAAAAAAGAAGATGTGACTGAAATTATCGAATCTCACATTCTTAACAAAAAGCCGGTTGAGCGTTTGTTGTTAAAGCAAAAATAATGGAAGAACTTCCTGATATTCTCAATGGAATTACAAAGCCGGATTTATTTGAGAAATTCAAATTACAATTGCAAAAAGATTTTGGTAATTGCAGTATAAACAGCGAATTTGTAAACACACTGGTTGCTGATTTTGATAGTATTCTGAATTCAATAGGATATGAAATAGAAAAACTCAATAAAATATCGCCAAATAAATTAACAGGACTGATGTACCGGATTGATATCAGCGAGGCGCAAATAAAAAAAATGGTGAATCAGAAACCGGATGTAGAATTTAACGGAATTGTAGCCGAGTTAATTATAAAGCGTGAGCTTCAGAAAATAATTATTAAAGAACACTTTAAATCAAAATGAGTGAAATAAAAATAAGAGAAGGTCTGCGAGCTGACCTACCCGCAATTCTTAACCTAATAAAGGAATTGGCCGAATACGAAAAGGCTCCCGCTGAAGTAGAAGTAACTCTTGCTGAAATGGAAAAATGGGGTTTTGGCGCCGGTAAAATTTTTGATTTTTTTGTAGCTGAGGAGAAAGCAACGATTGTCGGACTGGCTTTATATTATTATAAGTACTCCACCTGGAAAGGGAAATGTTTGTTTCTGGAAGATATTATTGTAACTGAAAAAATGCGCGGTTCAGGCATCGGAAAATTATTGTTCGATAAAATTATTGAGGTGGCGAAAAAAGAAAAGGTAAGACGTTTGGAGTGGCAGGTTTTAGATTGGAATGAACCCGCAATAAAATTTTACAAGAAATACAAAGCTACTTTAGACCCTGAGTGGCTTAACGGTAAATTAACAAACCACCAATTAAATTTACTTTAAAACAGAACTTATCAGGCATTTCGGAATGAACCATTTGCCCTTGTAATCATCTAAAATTATTAATTCTCCTTCGCAAGTAACATATTGATTGCGCTGATTCCGTTTAAAGAAAAGTGATTGACCGGAAAATATTTGCTGTGCTACTTCATCTCTGAGCTTTCTGTAATCTAAATCCGGGTGCGCCGGTCCTATTTTAAATCCTAATTCATTATTGTGTAAATCCATAACCGTAGAAAGACTGTCGGCTAATTCACCATCTTCCTTAATGCCTTTCAAAAACATTTTGTAATTCCCTTTCTCGTGTGCCATACCGAGTTTTCTAATTTTTTTTACACTTATTTTTTGAGTAAAAGCCGCCATAAAATAAGAATGCCTGAAAGCATCCAACTTTCCACCATTTTCACAAGTATCTAAAGATCCTGCTTTTTTAATTTCAAGATAAAAGGGCAAACATTTCCTGTAAATTTTTTTTGTTTTTAATGCGGCAAATGGATGGGCGAATGCCCAGCGTCTTTCATACGACGAACGCTTAGCTAATTTCTGTGCAAAGCAAGAGCACGTACAAAAAATAAAAATCAGAATAAAAAAATTACGCATTAAATCAGTATAAACGTAAACTCACTCAATTAACACAAAATTGTTAATAATACAAATGCCTGTGGCCTTCAGGTAAAGGTAATATCTTTAAATTTGTAACGTATGGCATTTAAAGGCGATTTATTCAAGAAAATTTTTGCAAAAGAACTCGGAACCGGAATTGTTGAAAGCATAAATGATTTGCGCGACAAAGAATTCAGCGGTAGCAAATTAAGTCCTGAAGAACGTTTTGCCTTATCTACTTTTGATAATTACCGTCTTAAAATTCTTAATGCCCAGGAAAATGAATCCGATTTTCATCAGCATTACCGTCAGTTGCAAGTCATTGCTAACCTCAGCGATTGGCGCGAATTCCTAAAGGAAGAATACACAAAATAAGCCTTATTGTCAAGGCTTTATTGCTTTTTAATTTTAAAGTATTTCTTTACATTTGACTCTCTAATTGATAGTCCATGAACGTTAAAACATTAGGTCAGTTTATCATTGAAAAGCAGGCAGATTTCCCTTACGCTAAGGGTGAATTATCACGCCTTTTGAGGGATTTGGGAATAGCTTCTAAAATCGTGAACCGTGAAGTAAATAAAGCAGGTCTAGCCGAAATTTTGGGTGAAACAGGCGATATCAATGTGCAGGGCGAAAAAGTTAAGAAACTCGATGTTTTTGCAAACGATCAATTTATTGCTGCTTTAAAAGCCGGCGGGGAAGTTTGCGCTATCGCAAGTGAAGAAAATGAAGATATAATCCCTGTAGATTCTGAGATTTCAAAAAATGCAAAATATGTTGTTGCTATCGATCCTTTAGATGGTTCTTCAAATATCGATGTCAATGTTTCAGTCGGAACCATTTTCTCCATTTACCGTAGGGTGACTTTAAGTGGCCCGGGAACCATGGAAGATTTTATGCAACGCGGAACCGAACAGATTGCCGCAGGTTATGTTATTTACGGCTCTTCCTGCATGATGGTTTATACTACCGGAAAAGGTGTTAACGGATTTACTCTCGACCCAAGTATTGGTGAATTTTGTTTATCGCACCCGAATATGACTACTAAAAAATCGGCGAATACATATTCAGTTAACGAAGGAAATTATTTGCATTTCCCTGATGGGGTAAAAAAGTATATTAAGTATTGTCAGGAAGAAGATAAAGCAACCGGCCGTCCATACTCATCCCGTTATATTGGTTCCGGTGTTGCAGATATTCACCGTAACTTAATTACAGGTGGTATTTATATATATCCGGTAACAACAAAATCGCCGAATGGAAAATTGCGTTTATTATACGAGTGTAACCCTTTAGCATTAATTGTAGAGCAGGCGGGAGGGAAAGCAACGGACGGTAAAGTAAGGATTCTTGAAAAGGACATAAAAGAACTTCATCAACGCACACCTTTGTTTTTGGGAAGTCACGATATGGTTGAAAAGGTCATGGAATTTATGGCGAAATACGCCGAAGAAAGCATTCAGAAGTAATTCTGAATTGGTTTTTGGCTATCCTAATAAATAATTGAATAATAGAACAGCTGAATCACAAAATGAATAGGAAAACCTGAGGCAAACTTTTTCTTTTTAAAAAATTCATAATTCATCATTCAATTATTCCTTATTAGTGTTTAATTATTTATAATCTCATTCATGCCTTCAGGCACCTTATATCTTTTCCCTGTTACTCTTGGCGAAACCGAAATCTCATTAGTTATACCCGTTTTTAATGTTGAATTAATACAAACCATTGGTTTATTTATTGCCGAGGACGCAAAAAATGCCCGCCGCTTTTTAAAGCAATGCAGTTATCCCGACATCAGCAAAGCTGAAATTTTATTATTGAACGAACACACCAAAGATTCTGAATTACCTTCCTTGGTGAATGAACTTATGCAGGGAAAGAATGTAGGATTACTAAGTGATGCCGGTTGTCCGGGCATTGCCGATCCGGGTGCTGAGGTGGTCCGTTTAGCGCATCAAAAAAACATTAAAGTGGTTCCTTTGGTAGGACCAAGCTCTATAGTTTTAAGCATTATGGCTTCCGGATTTAATGGCCAAAACTTCGCTTTTAACGGCTATTTACCAATAGAAAAGCCTGCCCGTATCAAAAAAATAAGGGAACTTGAACAATTGGTTTATAAAACGGATCAGGCTCAGTATTTTATTGAAACCCCTTACAGGAATACTTCTTTATTTGATGATTTGCTCTTAAATTTAAATCCCGATACCGCTTTATGTTTGGGTATCAATCTCACTACGGTTTCCGAAAAAGTAATGACCAAAAGCGTGGCCGGGTGGAAAAAAGCAACAAAACCTGACCTAAATAAAGTGCCTGCCGTTTTCGGTATTTATAAAATTTAGTAATTTTATGGGTATTAAGGGCCATTTTAGCCTTTTATGCATTTTTTTTCAAGAAACTAATGGAATTACAAAAAAAATAGTAAGTTTAAAGTATGGAAGTAGCAACAGAAACCAAGAATTTCTTTATCCTTTATAAGCCAAAGGATATTGTAAGCGGTGATTTTTATTACGCGCAGGCACATAAGCCTAAAGGAAGTAAAAACGAGATTTTCTATATCTGTACTGCAGATTGTACAGGTCACGGTGTGCCGGGAGCACTCATGAGCATGGTGGGTATTTCACGATTGAATGAATCAATCATTGAGAAAAACCTCATGCATCCGAATGAAATTCTCGACAATGTCCGCAGTGGAATCATTTCCTCCCTTAACCCTGAAGGAAGTGAAGAAGAAAGTAAGGATGGTATGGACTGCGTTCTTTGCGCTTATGATTTTGAAAATAATGTTATGGAATTCGCCTCAGCTAACAACCCTTTGTGGTTAGTGCGTGATGGGGCTGTGCACGAATATAAAGCAGATAAAATGCCGGTTGGTAAATATGGCGATGAATTAAAGCCATTCAGCCTGCAGAAAATCGACCTTAAAAAAGGCGATATCATTTATACATTCACCGACGGTTTCGCAGATCAGTTTGGCGGACCAAAAGGAAAAAAATTCAAATACAAACAATTGGAAGATTTTTTGTTAGGTAATAGTACTTTACCAATGGAAACTCAGAAACAAAAACTGGATGCCGCTTTCGAAAGCTGGAGAGGTAATTTAGAGCAGGTAGATGATGTTTGTATTATTGGTGTTAAGATTTAAGACGAAAGAGATTCATAAAAAAAGCCCTGAAGAAATTCAGGGCTTTTTTGTTTCCTTTTATTTACCGCTATTGATAATATTAATCTCGGTCTCACCAATTACTTTCAACGCTGTACGCCTGTTTTTTTGATGCGCAGCTTCCCACTCAGGACTTTTCTTCTTTAATTTATTTATTACTGCTTCTTTTATCAAAGGATTAGCCTCACCAAATCCCTTAGCAGTCAATCGGGTTGCCACAATACCTTTTGATACAAGGTAATCTACACAAGATTGGGCACGGGCTTGAGATAATTTCATATTGTATTTATCATTACCTCTGCTATCAGTGTTAGCCTCAATGTTAATCGAAAGGTTATTATTAAGATTTAAAAGATCAACAATTTTATCAAGGTTCTGCATGCCAACAGGACGTAAAGCTGCTGAGTTAAAATCGTACTCAATACCTTCAATAGCAATCTCACCCTTAGGTATAATATTCAAGAAAAAATCCTGTTGAAAATGTTCTGTTTTTGTTTTATCCTTTGTTACAGCAGCACCGGCATCAGCAAGGTATTTGTTCTTTTGCGCTTTTAAAAAGTATTCCGAGTTCCC
>JAHEYE010000101.1 GCA_023251695.1 Sphingobacteriaceae bacterium
GTAAATTTAATAAAAGTATCTTTGCTTTATGCAAGAAAATACGGCTGAATTGATAAAATACATGGAGGGTTTTGTAAGCGACAGACGTAGGGAACGCTTAAATGAGGTTTTAGCCGAACGCACCCGCCATATGACCATAGTTTTGGAGGATGTTTACCAAGCACATAACGCCAGTGCTGTGTTACGGAGTTGCGATTGCTTTGGCGTGCAGGATGTACATTTTATTGAGAACAGAAATAAATTCAAGATCAGTGAAGATGTATCCATGGGATCTACCCAGTGGCTCACCATTAATAAATATGACGCTGAAGAAAACAATACAGCAAAATGCCTGCAGGATCTGAAAAAGAAAGGTTACAGAATTGTTGCTACTACTCCTCACAAAGACGATTGCACAATAGCAGAATTAGATGTAACAAAACCTTTTGCATTAGTATTTGGTACGGAGATCGACGGTATCACGGAAACCGTTTTTGAAATGGCGGATGAATTTGTAAAAATACCCATGTACGGTTTTACCGAGAGTTTTAATATCAGTGTCTGCGCCGCTTTGTGTATGCACGAATTAACGACAAGAATCAGAGAACAAAAAATTTCTTATCAATTAAGTGAAAAAGAAAAAGAGGAAATTTATCTGGAGTGGCTAAAAGCCTCAGTGGCAAAAAGCGATTTGATCGTGAAGGAGTTTTACAATAAGAAGTAGCCTGTCATCCTGAACTTCGTTCAGGATCTCAAATACTAGCGAGCTAGTATTTGCTCCCACTCACTCCAATATTCTCGACAGGATGCCAAGTGGTTTTAATTTCCTGAAGATCTAAAATCAAATACGGATTTTGAGAATCGTCCTTGGTCCAGTCTTTATCCCAATAAAAAACGCGCTTCACATTTAAAGAAGCATTTTCTCCAATGAGTTTAATTTCTTCTTTATTGGTTCTGCAATAAATTAAAGCATTTACATCCATGTGTGATGAAAAATGAGAGTGCAGCTCTTCACTTGTTCCCGTTAAAATATTTACAACCCCGCCCGGTAAATCAGAGGTTGCCATAACTTCTCCTAATGTAACAGCGCACAAAGGCAATTTTTCAGAAGCTAAAACAACACATGTATTTCCCCCTGCAATTACAGGAGCTATAACAGAACACAAACCTAAAAGTGAAGACTTTTCAGGAGCAATAATAGAAACAACGCCTGTTGGTTCAGGAACAGAAAAATTAAAATGAGATGATGAAACCGGATTTACCGTTGAAAACAAGGCAGAATACTTATCGCACCAACCCGCATAATGTACCCAACGATCAACCGATAAAGATACTTCTGTTTCTGCCTCCTTCTTAGTTAAACCTTGCAGAACTAATTCATTCACGAATTGATCTTTCCGCCCCTCCAACATTTCAGCAATGCGGTATAATATCTGTGAGCGGTTAAAATGTGTTTTCGAACTCCACCCTGCGAAAGCACCACGTGCTGCCACTTCGGCATTACGGAAATCTTTCCGGGATGATAAACAAATATTAGCGATTAATTGTTTTTTTGAATCGCGTAATTCGTAATAGCGTCCGCTTTCTGTTCTCGGAAATTGTCCGCCAATATATAATTTGTATGCTTTTAAAACTTCTAATTCTGACATAGAGCAAAGGTATAAAAAATTTTATTACTAATCAGTGACTTCGACAAGCTCAGTCACCGCTTTTTTCCGGTGGTTGAGCCTGTCGAAACCACCACGCGTTTACTTAAAACAAGTTCTCAAAAATTTACGCAAGCCCTTATTCGAGGCTTTTGGTGATTCCAAAAAACCCATGTGGCCATCGTGTTCTAAATATAAAATCTGTTTGTTTTGAATTTTTTCTGATTGTTCCAATAATTGAGCCGCGGGTAGAACATTATCGTGTTCGCCAATAACCATCATAATAGGATATTCAACTAATCCTAAAATAATACGACGGTCGATACGGTCCTTCATGCCTTCGAGGGCTGCAATGATGCCTTGCTTTTTTGTTTTCCCGGCTATCTTAGTTGCGAAGGCTAATTCCTTCTTTAAATATTTTAAATTCTTTGAGGCAAATAAATTTTTGATTACCTCATCAGTATAAATTTTGTGATTGGCTTTCACCACTTTTATGGAGCGGGTACGGTCATGTTTTTTTTCTTCACTATCAGCGTAAGCTGAAGAATGGTACAAACAAATTCCCGAAATATTATCAGGAAACAAATCAGCGAAAGCGAGAGCGGCATATCCACCCATACTATGACCAATTAAAACATAACGTTTCACTCTGCATTTATCAAGAACGGTCTTAACGCACTTTGCAATCAATTCCATGGTGTGGATATAACCAAAATTATCAGTGCCGCCATGACCGGGGAGATCAATTGCAATTACGCGATAAGATGTAGAAAGATTGGTAATGGTTTGTTCCCAGATTTCGTGAGAGCCTAAAAAACCGTGCAACAAAACAACAACCCGGCCTTTTCCTGTATCTGAAAAAGCAACTTTCCCTTTTTTAAATATTGTGGTTTTTAGCATAGAAATTCAATTAACCAAAATACACTACCTAATACAAATCATCTGTGTTAATCTGTGAAATCTGCGGCTATACTCCGAACTGTCTTAAATGATGATCTAAGTGCTTACTTTGAATGATATCCCATTCTTCCGGACTCATGGTTCCGAAAAAAGAATGTGGCTCTTTAGTGATTCCTTCTTTTCCTTTTTGCGCAAACTCATTTAGTTTTGCAATTAATTTGCTTCGCTCCTGTTCGAAATCATTAGCATTTGGAAAAATAAAATTAGGATCGGTCGGTAAATTTTTACCGAATTGTACTGCAGGATTCGTGTATTTTTTCTTTGCTGATTTTCCAAATAAAAAACTGATTAAACCACGCTTACCTTTTATTTCGCCATGCGCCATTTTAAGAGGAGCGGTGCAATGCGCCATCAATTGCGCTGCATTCATTTTTCCCCATTCAGGTTTTGCGGTTGGCGTAATTTTATTGATGCGGGAAATTACTTCCTGAACATCATTTGCGTTAAAAAGACTTTTCATTGTAAAAAATTAAGCGTTTACTAATGCGGCTTTCAAAATGCTTTCAAATAAAAACTTGCCGTCTTCATTTTTTAATTCTGCATCCGAAGCGCGCTCAGGATGAGGCATCATGCCGAATACATTTTTAGTGGCGTTGCAAATACCGGCGATGTTTTCGGTTGCGCCGTTTGGATTGGCTCCATTATTAATATTCCCGTTCTCATCACAGTAACGGAATAAGATTTGTCCGTTTTCATTTAATTTTTTTAAAGTATCTGCATCCGCAAAATATTTTCCTTCGCCGTGTGCGATTGGAATTTTTAGTGCTTTATTTTTCGGAACAGAATTAGTCACTGCTGTATTATTATTTTCCGCTTTAATGAAAACATTTTTGCAGATGAACTTACGTGTGTTGTTATGCAATAAAGCGCCGGGCAATAATCCCGCTTCACACAATACCTGAAAACCATTACAAACGCCAAAAACAAATCCACCGTTCTCGGCGTGCTTAATAACGCTGGTCATGATTGGAGAAAAACGGGCAATAGCCCCACTGCGTAAATAATCGCCATAAGAAAATCCGCCCGGTAAAATAATGTGTGTGCAGCCTTCAAGGTCAGTATTTTTATGCCACAGTTTAACCGTTTCTTGTTTTAAGATAGTTTGAAGAACATACACCATGTCCTCATCGCAATTAGAGCCGGGAAATACTACAACGCCGAATTTCATTTTTTGTGAGATTTAGAGATACAAATTTAGTGAATTTTAGCTTCTTTTTAGCGGGTGTTTTCAACAAGTTTCTCGTCCCATAGGGATCTCTTCGGGACAAAGACGCTGAGGCACAAAGACTGAAGAATCTACTTCCTTAATTCAAAATTCTGCCCTAAATAAACTTTACGCACCTGCTCGTCATTAGCAAGGTCTTCTGCGGTTCCTGATTTGATAACACTTCCTGAATAAAGTAAATAAGCCCTGTCTGTAATGTTTAAAGTTTCGTGTACGTTATGGTCGGTAATTAAAATACCAATGTTTTTGCTTTTTAAAGTGCGTACAACACTTTGAATATCTTCTACTGCAATTGGATCAACACCTGCAAAAGGTTCATCCAATAAAATAAATTTCGGGTCGGTTGCCAGGGCGCGTGCTATTTCTGTTCTCCTTCTTTCACCTCCCGATAATTGGTCGCCTAAGTTCTTGCGTACCTGCTGCAAACCGAATTCATCCAATAAAACCTCCACTTTTTCTTCCTGTTCTTTTTTGGTGAGCTTAGTCATTTCTAAAACTGCGCGTAAATTATCCTCAATACTTAATTTTCTGAAGACAGAAGCTTCTTGTGGTAAATAACCAATGCCTAATTGTGCTCTGCGGTACATGGGTTCTTTGGTAATGTCCGTGTCGTCCAAAAATATTTTTCCGGAGTTTGGTTTTACCATTCCCACAATCATGTAAAACGAAGTTGTTTTACCTGCGCCATTCGGGCCGAGCAAACCAACAATTTCGCCCTGCTTCACTTCAACCGATACGTTGTTGGCAACAGTACGGCTTTTGTATTTCTTAACTAAATTTTCCGAGCGTAAAATCATTATAAAGCAAATTGAAAACTAAATTTAAATCCGAAATTTTCTATGGCTCTTTCGCGTGGATAGGTTAAGCGCCATAAAGCATCTACCCTGAATACTTTGAAAATATTTTCTATCCCCGCTGTTGCCTCCACGTAAGGTTCGCGTTCCAATGATTTTAATGTTGTCGGGAAGATCATTGCTTTTCTGTTATTTGGTTCAACACTTCCCCAAACTGCTTTAGCGCTTACTACTTCACGCCATTTTAATCTCTTTAACAATGGGATTTTATTGAACAACAATCCTTCAAAGTGATGAAAAATTCCAGCCGCCACATACTGATCGCTCCCAAATTCATAATACCGCATCATGTTGTATGCATAGTAATCGTAAACATATGTTTCGTTTCCGCCGTGTAATTCTAATAACGGATACGCGACTTGTCCCCAAATTTTTCCTCCTTGTATCATGTAATCTGTATATCCTAAAATTGGTGTGATGCGAATTCTGTCAAAAATATTAACGGCTAATTTCTGGTAATCGTATTCACCACCAAAGGCATTTTGTAATGATTTAGCATAATTTAACTGCATAATGGGCCAGGTTGTTCCTAATGAAATGCGCTCAAAATCCCCACCAACAAATTTTTCTTTATAAGCAAAACGGATGTTTACACGCGCCTCCGTGTTTCGCAAATTCTCTTTATTTCCAATAGCCCCGTCTTTTTTATAATAACGATAGGTTGCGGCCCCAACTGGCGTGTATAAACTTCCGCTTAGGGTTAGTTTAGTAGTGAGCCCCGGAAACCATTCGCGTTCGTACCAGGCTTGTGTGTTATCCACTTTTGTTAAATTGGTAAGCGGACTTGTTCTAAAAAAGGAAGCAAATAAATTATCCTGCGAAAAACCATTGGTGCTTTGTCCCAAAATTTCATAATCACTTTTTAATTCAACCCCTACTAATTGTCGTTTTGGTTTTTTAGTCAGGAAAGATTTAAATCCTAAACTGTATTTATATTTTTCATCTAAAACACCATAAGCCACATAGCCATTTAATTCGTACCATCTGCTAAACTTAGAACTGGTTCTTCCGCCTAAGCGCACGCGCATCCCTTCTACCCTGTTATAACTGGCAATGTTATAATACGGACCTATCTCAAAATTGTTAGCTTTCGCATAACCGGCCACGATAACATAGAAAATATCAACCCAGGTTTTATAAATGGGTAACGACTGAATGGTATCAATCATTTTATAAATTTTCATTTCGCGGTTACTTAAACTATCATGGCGATTGGCTTGCCAAAACGCATCCGTTTTTTTTGTGGCGTCATCAAGCACATCAATCTTATCCCCTAACTGATAAAATTTATCCTCCCGTGGTTTATTTAAAACTATTTTCTTGTACGAGGTTGTTTTCCGTCCGTAAAAACCAATCATTTTTTTCTCAGGAGCAAAATCAATAATTAAACGGTCTTTGCTAATCATCCAGGTGCTGTCCTCATAAACAAATTCCTGAACCACATTGGCTGTATTAATGAAGTTTATATTTGCATCTTTTGGCATTGCCATTTCCAAACGCTTAACACCCCAGGTGGTATCGGCAATCCAAATATTCCCTGTAAAAGAAAGTTCCTGAGACCGTTTTGGTTTAAAGCGAATGTGGTAACACCATTGGTTCCCTAAAAATAAACTATCTTCTAAATAATATTTATAATAGAAAAGTCCATCGTTTGAAATAGGACTTGCAAATTGTTTGTTGAACACCAACAGATTATTATCATAAATATTAATGTTCTGATACATGTCGCCCATCACTGAGGAGATGCTGGTGTTTTCTATGCCTGTAATTTTACTGGCACGCACTACTTCTCTTTTGCGTTTTGGATTTTTCTGGAAATAGAAATCTGAAATATTTTCTATCATGAAAAATGGAAGCGATGGTTTTTCACCGCTGAAAGTGCTATCAACATTGTCGAAAACAAAAGCAATTGGTTTTAGTATTTTTTTCTCGCGCATGTCTTTGGGTATGCGGGTAAGATCAAATTCTATTTTATTATATGTTTCATATTCGTATGCTTCCAGTTTGTCGCGGTTGTTTTTTGGTTTATTTGCAATCACATTCCGTATTATGCGGTGGGCCGGATTTTCGCCTGCCTTAACAGTTACTTCTTCAAGGGCAAGGCCTTCATTTTTTAAAGGCATGTTAATTTCCTGAACTAGTAAATCACGATTAATTTTACGCGCCAGCCGTTTATATCCCACATATGTAGCAATTAAGGAATCGCCGATTTTAGTCGTTCTGATTACAAAGTTTCCGTCAAAATCGGTCTGGGCACCGTTAGAAGTGCCCTTAATAAGAACAGGGACAAATGGGAGCCCTTCTTTATTCTCTGCATTGAAGACTTTACCCTTAATAGTATAGGTTTGTGAGTGAGCGCCCACAAAACAGCAAAGCATTAATACAAGCGAAAAGTGTTTAAAAGAGTGCCGCATAACAATTCTTAAAGTTACGAAATTACCAATGATACTGCAATTCGGGAACATTTGTAAAAAGGGGGTATTTTCCTATCTTTACCGCCTTCTATGGAACGTTATGATGCGGTAATAATTGGCAGTGGTATGGGTGGTTTATGTACCGCTTATATCATGGCAAAAGAGGGCATGAAGGTCTGCGTACTCGAAAAGAACCGTCAGATCGGCGGGTCGCTTCAGATTTTTAGCAGGGATAAAACCATTTTCGATACAGGAGTTCATTATATCGGGTCTCTGGCGCCGGGACAAAACCTTTATCGTTATTTTAAGTATTTTGGTTTAATGGAAGCGTTGAAGCTACACAAGATGGATGAAGACGGTTTTGACGTTATCACTTTCGGGGGCGACGATAATAAATATCCGCATGCTCAGGGTTACGAAAATTTTGTAGAACAACTTTGTAAATTTTTCCCTGAAGAAAGGGACAACTTAAATTTTTACATTAAAAAGATCAGGGAAGTTTGTGCGGCTTTTCCTTTATATAATTTAGAAAGCGGGACAAAAGACTTTCTAAATGCATGGTATTTAAATGTAGACACTAAAGCTTTTATTGATTCGATCACCAAAAATCAACGCCTTGCCGAGGTATTAGGAGGAAGTAATATTTTATACGCAGGTCTCGAAAACGTAACGCCATTTTACGTACATGCGCTTGTTGTTAATTCTTATATTGAGAGTTCGTACCGTTGTATTGACGGCAGTTCGCAAATAACGCGGCATTTATCGAATGCCATTAAAAAAATGGGTGGTGAGATCTTTAATTACTGTGAAGCCGTAAGATTTCATTTTAAAGGTGATGAAATAGATGAAGTAGAGTTAAAGAATGGCGACCGTATTGCGGGTAAATTATTTGTTTCAGGAATTGATTTGGCAAAAACAGTTGACATGGTAGAAGGCCCACAATTAAGAGTGGCATACAAAAACCGGATTAAGGGTTTAGAAAATTCATGTTCTTCTTTACTTGTAAATGCGGTTGTTAAAGAAGGCGCTTTCCCTTATATCAACCATAATGTATATCATTATAAAATTCCTAATGTATGGAATGGCCCATCATATAATAAGGCGATATGGCCCGAGGGTGTTGCTGTTTTCCCCGGTACATCCTCTAAACATCCTGATTTTACTGAAAACTTTTCGGCGATGGCATATATGAAATACGAAGAAGTAAAAAAATGGGAGAACACTTTTCATACTGTACCAAATTACGAAAACAGCCGCGGACAGGATTATGAAGATTTTAAAACTGAACACGCCGAAAAAGTTTTGGAGGATGTTTACAAACGTCTTCCTGAATTACGGGGCAACGTTAAGTCGTATACCAGCGCTACCCCATTAACATACCGCGATTACATTGGATCGCGCGACGGAACACTTTACGGGATTATCAAAGATTATAACGAGCCTCTTAAATCTTTTATTACCCCACGCACCAAGATTAAAAATCTGTTTCTAACCGGGCAAAACCTAAACCTGCACGGTGTAATGGGCGTTACGGTAAGTGCGGTTGTTACTTGCAGTGAGATTTTGGGTCATCCTTATATAATTGAGAAAATTAAAGCGGCGGCAGATTAATTATCCTTTGTCTCTACGCTAATTATACTATGGTAATATCGGCAGCCGTTAGGCGCCATTTCTTCCAAAGTAACATTACCTTTTGTTTTTCCCCAGATTAATTCAAGAGTTGTTCCGTTGTCATCACCAACAACCTTACAATCGGAAGGAAATTTCCAGGTGTTGATGTAAGCTTTCTTTATACCTACGGTTGGAATTGAAAATTTTACATTTGTGCCCGGAATAATTTCCTTTGGCCCTTGTATGCGCCAGTCCGGTACCAAACCAAATTCGCAGGCGGTATAAAAAGTGGAGTAAAAACTTTTATCGGTGGCAAAAATTCCTGTTTTTCCGCCTTCATTCGCGCATTCCCCCGGATTAACAGGGATGGCGTGCCCTAGATCTTTTACTTTATAAAACACAACAGCTTCTTCTTTTTCCTTATTATTATAAGCAAAACGCGTAACATCAGGCGCGCCTAAATAAACAGAATCGGTTTTTGTTGGAACTGAATCTGCCTGATGTAAATAGGTCCATTGTTCTACAATTTCATTAGCGCTTCTGAAATTAACCACAGGGTCTTTGGTGCCATGAAAAATAATTACGCGGGGATATTTTGATTTGAACGCAGGGTTTTGGCGCCATACCAAATCGCCCCACTCCTCCGGTGTTTTATTTACGCCCCACACCATGCTTCCTGAAGAAGAGAAAATATTACTCCCCGGCTTATAGGGTCCACCTGCAAAAATGGCTGCAGCTTTAAACATGCCCGGTTGCGTTGCAATCATTACAACCGACATGGCCGCGCCAGCTGACATTCCGGTTATAAAAATATTTTTATTATCTACTTTAAATTTCTTGAGCATATAATCCACCATTTGCTTTATGCTTTCGCACTCGCCTTTACCGCGTTCAATTTCGTTATTCTTAAACCAGTTAAAACAATGCTGAGGATTATTCGGAAAATGTTGTTGAGGATACATCACATAAAAACCGTATTCATCTGCGAGTTTATTCCATCCCGTTAATTCGGCGGCGGCGGTTGCGCCTTGTCCACAACCGTGTAAGACAACAACCATAGGCGCGTTTTCTTTTATGTTCTTAGGAACGTAATAAAACAAACTTAAGTTGCCCGGATTGGTTCCGAAATCCATAACTTCTTCTGAAAGTGGCTGTGAAATAACGGTTAAAGTAATTGCTGAAAGAAAAAATGAAAAAAAGAATTTTCTCATAATAAAAAAGCCCCCCGACTTGGTCGGGGGGCTGAAATTTTAGTTGCTGATTCCGAAGAACTCGTTGTAAGAAACTTCTTTACTTTCGAGTTTACAATTGGTTTTAATTAGCTCAAGGACTTTTTTAGCATAAAGGTTTTCAAATATCTTCTGTGCTTCTTTTTCCTTAGTCAATAAATCCTTTGCGATTTTTTCTACTTCTGCCTCTTCAGGCGTTTGTCCGTAACGTGAATATTCGCCTTTGATGAATGCCTTTGCTTCTTCAGTAGCTTCTTCGGCGTTAACGGCAATTTTATTTTCTTTAATAATCTTGTTTTCTATCAAGCGCCATTTCATTGCATCAGCGTAATCCGGATATTCCTTCTCAAGCTGATCTTTAGATAAGGGCTTTTCATTCACGGCCATTAACCAGCGCTTTAAAAATTCGTCAGGTAACTGAAGATTTAATTTTGTGATTAGTGTTTTTTCGATTTCCTTACGGAGATCGCGGTCGCTGTCCTGATTAAACATTAAACCTAATTCTTCTTTTATCTTATTCCTGAATTCTTCTTCGCTTGTGATTTTATCCGGCCCGTAAATTTTATCGAATAGTTCCTGATTAATTTCAGCGTCATCCAGGCGCGCAATGTTTTTTACGGTTAACTGTATGTTTGCGGTAAAATTTTCCGCCACTTCCTTGTCAATACCGAGTGATACCGATTTATCTAATGCAGTTTCATAAAGTTCGTTCACGTTAATAACGACCTTATCTTCTTTTTTCAGT
>JAHEYE010000102.1:0-6887 GCA_023251695.1 Sphingobacteriaceae bacterium
GCCTTATTGGCGAATTTTATAGCATCCGGAAATTTTTTTATTGCATAATAATAAGTGCTTAAATTGCTGTACTCATCGGCCAGTCCGTACAAATCATTGATTTCCTCTTTTATTGAAACCGATAACAAATGATATTTAAAAGCATTGGAATAATCCGATAAAGAATAGTATACATTTCCTATCCCCATGTAAGAATTAGCCATATTGAACCGATTATTTTCAGCTTCCGTTATTCTTAAGGCAGTAAGATGAAAACGTAAACTAGCAGCGAAATCGCCCTGATTAAAATAAACAATCGCAATGTTAGTGAAGGACTGATGAAGATTAGTGGTATCGCCGATGGCTTTCCGCAAATCAAGAGCGGTCGAATAGTAATGTAATGCTTCCGGATAATTACCGAAAGAGTTGTAAACAAGTCCGATATTATTGAGTGAGTTTGCAATTTCTCTATGATCATTTATTTCAAATCTGATTTTAAGCGAATAAAGAAAATAAGCTAAAGCCATCCGTACCTCACCGCGCCGGTAATATACACCGCCAATAATTCCCTGAGAGCGTGCTAAACCTTTTTTAAAACCAATTTTTTTTGCTAAACGGGAAGCTGCAGAAGCCCGATTAAGTGTCTTGTCAAATTGTCCGGTATTTAGGTATTCAACGCTTAATAAATTTAATGTTTTAACTTTATTAGTATCATTGATATTTCCCCCAATTATTTTAACTAACGAATCGATAACTGCTGATTGAGCTATGCTCATATTCTGCAAAGCACAGATAAGAAAAAATGAAAAGAGAGGGGTTATCAACCTTTGTTTCATCAACTAAATATATGGAAATTGACAGAACAATCGACCGGGATATAAATATAAATCGTATTTTAGTTAATAAATTCAGATTGAAAAATAACGCCAATATACTTATAGCCGGTGCCGGACCTTCAGGGCTTTCTGCTGCCATTTTTCTTTCTGAAGCGGGCTTTCACCCAAGAATAATTGATAAGAAGAAGGAAATCAGTCCGTATTCAAAAGCTTTAGCTTTGAATCCAAACACCATGGGAATTTTACAGCAATACGGACTCGCTGAAATATTTTTGAAGAAAGGCTATAAAATGCCGGCAGTAAGTTTTAGGAAGGAAAAAAAATTACTTTTCAGGAATGAGTTTAGTAAAGTGTCACATAAATTCCCATTCTTAGCCATACTTCCTCAAAAGGAATCTGAGGAATTGTTATTGGAAGAAGTTTTAAAAAGAGGGATCAATGTTGAATTCTCTACCGAACTGATTTCGCTGGAGGAAAATGGTAAAGGCTATTTATCAAAGATTAAAAAAAATGGTAATGTAGAAGAATTTAATGCGGATTACGTAATTGGTGCTGATGGTGCGCATAGTGTTGTTCGGAAACAATTGGGTTTTCATTACGAAGGGGTGCATGAAGATAACCACTGGCAATTGTATGATGTGGAATTAGAAACGGATCTTCCAAATCAGGAAACACACATCGTTATGCACAAAGAAGGCGGAATAATAATGATACCAATACGTGATAATATTTGGCGCGTTGCCGGAAAAGTGGAAAAACCACTGGAATATTTGCCGGAAGGAACAAAAGTTGTGCAAATAAAATGGGAGACTCCTTTTAACGTAACACATCACGTTGCAAACGGACTTATAAAACAAAATGCGGTTATCATTGGTGATGCGGCGCATTTGCATTCACCAATTGGAGGACGCGGCATGAATTTGGGAATAGAAGATGCGTATCTGGCAGTCAGACTGATTAAAGAGGACCGTCTCAATGAGTATGAACAACTACGTTTAAACTATTTAAGAAATACGGTAAAGCGGATTAAGTTCGTTACAAAAATCATGACCGGTACGTCCTTCTTTATCAAATTTGCGCGTTCAACTTCTCCCTTGGGTTTTCCTATTTTCCCGTTTATTAAACCTGCACTCAGGAAATTTGCTTTAGGATTGGATAAAACAGATGCAGTAAATATGAGATTTTAAAACAAATTAAAAACTCACCTGATAAACATCAGTATTATTTCTCGGAATATTAAATTGCTCAAAACCTCCGGCTTGAGGAATGATTTCCATTAAATCAAACGACTTACATTTTTTGCTTAAGCCTTCAAAAATTAAAGTAAACCCGCGGCCATCGTTTAAGGTCCATTGTGGAGCGAAAGAAATATTGTAAGCGGTGAGTAATTTAGCCCGCCTATCGCTACCGTGTTCAATTAAATAAGTGGAAGGCCAGATACGATACGCAGCGCTGTCATCACTATTGCTGGTGCAATGCACAATGGTTTGCCGCTCTTCGCTTTCAAGTGTCTTTACTTCTGTAAGTTCTGCAGTTTGGGACATGAATTTAATTTAAGCCGTTCTATATTTTTATTCATGTATCGGTCCGATGGAAGCAAAGCTTTTTGAATCCGTTTTGCATAATTTATAGAACTCACTATCTCTTTTTGTTTTTCTTCAATAATCTGATTTTTGTTTTCCACTTGTTTTTTCTGTTCAGAAATAATATAGTGTGCTTTTCTTTTCTGCCTATAAGCCTTTAATATAAAAAGAGAAAAGATTAACACCACAATAAAGCCTGCAATTAAATAATTACGTCTTAATCTTTCACGTTTAAGAGATTCTTCAGCTACAGCAGCTTGTTTTTCATTCTCAACTTTTAGCAAGGATTGTTTTTTATCGAACTCGAAATTCATTTCGGTTTGTGTCTCATTCCGCAAATTCTCTTCGTTATACAAACTGTCGCGGGCCGCAATATGTTTTTTATAATGTAAAAGCGCGAGCGCAGGCCGTCCGGTTTCTTCGTACAATTCACTTAACTGACTTTCATATTGTTTTATATAATCGAGTGCATTCATTTTAACTGCAAAGGTAAGGGCTTTGTAAAAATATTTTTCCGACTCTCTGTGATTTTTCATCTTGCCGTAGATAATTCCTATGTTACCTTGGTTAAGGGTAACACTCCATTCATCGCCAAGCTCTTCAAACATTTTTAAAGCCCGGAAAGCGTACTCCAGTGCTTTAGCATGTTTATTCTGCGCGCTGTAAACGTTACCTATATTACCGATCTCTCGCGCTATTTCATTTTTGTTACCAAGTTCTTCTTCAATAGCGAGAGCTTTTTCATAAAACACGAGGGCGGTATCAAATTGTTTTTGGGATTGGTATAAACCTGCAATATTTCCCAAAGTAAGACCCACCCGGCTTTTGTCTTTCATTTTTTCTGCAAGCGTGAGCGCCATTTTGTAATAGTGCATCGACTTTTTTGGTTGCTTAAGATCGTTGTAAATAATGGCGATGTTCTGGTAAGAAGCGAACATGCCTGATTTATCGTCCTGCGCTTCGTTTATTTTCAACGCATCGAAATAGCATTGCAAGGCGCCTGAATAATCGCCTTTGAGCCAATTAAAAACACCAAGCTTACGGTGCGAACTGGCGATGCCTTTTTGCCACTTAAGCTGTTCTGCTAATTTGAGTGCCTGGCGGCATACCGCAATAGCTGTATCGAGATTATTTTGTTTTAATTCCCAACTAAGGTTATTGAGGGTCTTTACTTTATTCGTGTCCTCTTTGGCGGCGTATAGAATAGCCTTCATTGAATCAATTACCGTTCCCTGCGAATTATTCTGTGCGGCGCAATGAATAAAAAGAAAAGAAAAAACTAAAGCTGCAACACGTTTCATATTCTAAATATAGCAAAAATGTGAAGATTGCACATCCCGGTGAAAGTGAGCTTTATTTAATTTTCAAAATAATGGCTTAGGCAGCTGAACGTTTTTTGTCTGAATTAAGCCCTACAATATCTTCAAAAATAACTTGATCACCCGGCTTTACTTTCTTGTAACTAAAATCGAAAGGTTGACCCAGACTTTCATAATAAGTTGGATAAGCCTTTTTCCTGCTGGTGCCTTTTGGAACATAAAGAAATTTTAAACGTATTACCCTGGTGAGTTTGGGTGGACATAAATTATTTAGTTTTTCGTAATCGCTTACAGAAATGGTGCCACCTGAAATTAAACAGCCACCATTGAATTTGGCGGCAAGCGTGTCACTTTGGGAGAAACTTGGTTTTGCAAAAAACAATAAAAAAATAAATATTGTTTTAAAGAGATTTTTCATGAAATAAAGATAGTAAAAGAAATGAATTGCTAATTTGTATTAAGGTGCTAAATAAAAAGCCTCTCAACTAATTGAGAGGCTTTTGTTATTTTTTTGTTTTTAATCGTGTGGTTTCGGTAGTTCGATAAGCTCACTACTCAACCACCGATTGTTCCGGTGTCTGAGCTTGTCGAAGTCACCACTAACTTCCACAAGCTTCACAATCCTCCGGATTATCCAGAGAGCAGGTGAGTTGTGCTTGTATTTCTTCTTCAGTTAAAATATGTGCCTGGCCGCGTTCTACTAATAAAGCATCTTCGTTACCTAATACAACTACGTTTGTTTTATCTAATGCGCCTTGGTCAACGGTGAACTTAATGGCATCAGCTGCAGCCTTAGTACGTAAATAGTACATACCTGTTTTTAATCCTTTTTTCCAAGAGTAGAAGTGAGCTGAACTCATTTTTGCAAAGTTCGCATCCTGTATAAATAAATTTAAGCTTTGGCTTTGGTCAATGTACGCACCGCGGTCAGCTGCCATATCAATAATGGTACGCTGTTTAATTTCCCAAACGGTTTTGTAAATTTCTTTTATGTTAGCAGGTACTGCTGCAATACTTTGTACAGAACCATTCGCTGCAATAATTTCATTTTTCAAATTATCGTTCCAAATACCAAGCTTCACTAAGTCGCGTAACAAATGTTTGTTTACTACTACAAACTCTCCGCTTAATACACGG
The DNA here is from genome assembly GCA_023251695.1 of Sphingobacteriaceae bacterium. GTDB lineage: Bacteria > Bacteroidota > Bacteroidia > B-17B0 > Aurantibacillaceae > JAHEYG01. The sequence continues at coordinate 4,855 of JAHEYE010000102.1, forward strand.
CGGGTGTAAATGTTGCTGGTGTAAGGCTCAAAACATTCGTTGTTACCTAATATTTGTGAGGTGCTTGCAGTTGGCATTGGCGCTAACATTAAAGAGTTGCGTACACCGTGTTTTTTAATTTCTTCACGTAACACATCCCACTCCCAACGTGGGCTCGGTGTTACATTCCACATATCCTGCTGGAAAATACCTTGTGATATAGGTGAGCCGGGGAATGTTTCGTAAGGACCGTCAATCATCGCCAGATCTTTACTTGCTGTTAATGATGCGTAGTAAATAGTTTCAAAAATTTCAGCGTTTAATTTTTTTGCTTCTTCGCTTTCAAAAGGGAAGCGCATTAAAATAAATGCATCCGCTAAACCTTGTACACCTAAACCAATCGGGCGGTGACGCATATTCGATTTGCGTGCCTCAGGAATAGGGTAGTAGTTACGGTCGATAATTTTATTTAAGTTTTTAGTTGCTGTATACGTTACTTCAAATAAACGTTGGTGATCAAAGGTTCCTGTTTTCTCATCCACAAAACGCGGAAGAGCAAGTGATGCTAAATTACAAACCGCTACTTCATCAGCACTTGTGTATTCGATAATCTCGGTACATAAGTTAGATGATTTAATGGTGCCCAAATTCTTTTGGTTCGATTTTGAGTTCGCAGCATCCTTAAATAACATGTAAGGATTTCCTGTTTCAATTTGTGAATTGATAATCTCAGCCCAAAGGTCGCGTGCTTTAATTTGTTTACGGAATTTTCCTTCAGCTTCGTATTTAGTATATAATTTTTCGAATTCTTCGCTGTGGCAATCACTTAAGCCCGGACATTCGTTCGGACACATTAAACTCCATTCACCTTCAGCTTCTACGCGTTTCATAAATAAATCCGGAATCCATAATGCGGTAAATAAATCGCGCGCACGCATTTCTTCTTTACCGTGGTTTTTGCGGATGTCTAAGAAATCAAAAATATCAGCGTGCCATGGCTCTAAGTAAACAGCGATGGAACCTTTACGTTTTCCGCCGCCTTGATCAACGTAACGTGCAGTTTCGTTGTACACTTTTAACATCGGGATAATTCCGTTGGATGTACCATTGGTTCCTTTAATGTAAGAACCTGTTGCTCGTACATTATGAATGCTGATACCAATTCCACCTGCACTTTGAGAAATTTTAGCGCAATTTTTTAATGTATCGTAAATACCATCAATGCTGTCTTCTTTTACTTGTAATAAAAAGCAAGAGCTCATTTGTGGTTTTGGTGTGCCTGCATTAAATAAAGTAGGAGTAGCGTGTGTGAACCAACGCTCGCTCATTAAATTATAAGTTTCTATAGCGGCAACAATGTCTTCCTTATGTATACCAACAGCCACACGCATTAACATGTGTTGCGGACGTTCAGCCACCTGACCTAACATTTTTAATAAGTAAGAACGCTCTAAAGTTTTAAAACCAAAATAGTCGTAACCGAAATCGCGGTCGTAGATGATAGATGAATCCAGAAGGTGTGCGTTCTTCTGAACAATCTCATAAACATCATCGGCAATTAACTGGGCGCGTAAATTTGTTTTTGGGTCGATGTAATTAAATAAAGCCTCAATGGTTTTCGAAAAAGATTTAATGGTATTCTTATGTAAGTTACTTACGGCAATACGGGATGCTAATTGGGCGTAATCGGGATGGCGTGATGTTAAGCCCGCCGCCGTTTCAGCAGCAAGGTTATCCAATTGACTGGTAGTTACACCGTCGAATACCCCATCGATTACTTTTTTAGCAACCTGAGTAGGGTCAACATGGGTTGGATCTAAGCCGTAGCTTAATTTTTGAATGCGGGCAGTGATCTTGTCGAACTTCACTGATTCCCTTGTGCCATCTCTTTTAATTACAAACATAACGCCATTTAGTTTTTTTGAGGTTTACACTAATTTTTTTACATCTTTTTGGAAAGAACAAGTTATAACCTTAATCCCCGTTTTTTCCTGACCACCAAAATCGTTATTAACAATTAGGCGGTTAATTATTTTTCCGAAGGAACCCCTTCG
>JAHEYE010000102.1:6987-10643 GCA_023251695.1 Sphingobacteriaceae bacterium
CTAATTTTTTTACATCTTTTTGGAAAGAACAAGTTATAACCTTAATCCCCGTTTTTTCCTGACCACCAAAATCGTTATTAACAATTAGGCGGTTAATTATTTTTCCGAAGGAACCCCTTCGGGGTGAAACTTTCTGAGGCTAGAATTCCCGTCCCCTTTTTCTCAGGGGTTAAACATTGTTGTTCAATTGTTTAATCGGGAATTTTAGCCGACGAGGATTTGGTTAAAAATCTTCGTCCAGCTTAAATACATTGTTTTCCGCATCCTTGCCCATAACGCCGGCTTTTTGGTACTCGGCGACACGTTTTTCGAAGAAATTGGTTTTGCCCTGTAACGAAATCATTTCCATGAAATCGAACGGGTTGGAAGCATTATAAAATTTGCTGCATCCAAGCGCCACTAAGAGGCGGTCGGCAACAAACTCTATATATTGGCACATCAAATCAGCATTCATACCAATTAACTTAACCGGTATGGCATCTGATACGAATTCTTTTTCAATTGTAACCGCGTCGGTGATAATTTTGGTTACTTGTTCCTTTGGTAACTGGTTCTTAATATACTGTGTATATAATAAGCAGGCGAAATCGCAATGCAAACCTTCGTCGCGGCTTATTAATTCATTACTAAAGCTTAGTCCCGGCATTAAGCCTCTTTTCTTTAGCCAGAAAATTGAGCAGAACGAACCTGAGAAGAAAATACCTTCAACGGCTGCAAAAGCAATTAAGCGCTCAGCAAAAGTTCCGTTGTTAATCCATTTAATAGCCCAGTCTGCTTTTTTGCCAACGCAAGGCACAGTATCCACGGCGTGTAATAAATGATCTTTTTCAACAGGGTCTTTAATATAGGTGTCTATTAATAAGGAGTAAGTTTCTGAATGGATATTCTCCATCATTACCTGAAACCCATAAAAACAACGTGCTTCAGGCGATTGCACCTCATTCAAGAAGTTGATCGCCAGGTTTTCATTAACAATACCATCGCTTGCTGCAAAGAATGCTAATACGTGTTTAATAAAATGACGTTCGTTGTCATTTAATTTATTAACCCAGTCTGTTTGGTCTGAGGCTAAATCAATTTCTTCAGCTGTCCAGAAACTGGCTTCAGCTTTTTTATACATTTCCCAGATGTCTTTATGTTTGATAGGGAAGAGGACAAAGCGGTCTTTGTTTTCGGCGAGGATGGGTTCAGTCATAAGTACGTATTCTGTATTAAGGGTTATTAAATGCTTATTTCATTATTTTAGTACATGCAAATATTGGAATTTAAGAACGTAAAACCCGACAAACAAATTAACATAGTTAGCCTACTTTTAAACATTAAAAATGTATTGAAAAAATGTTGAAAACCGTGGAAACCCCCGTCAATGCTGAGAAGTAAAAAAAAGTAAGAAAATTGTTCAAAAATCATTTTGTGGTAAAGAATATTTTTTTAAGTACATTATGGAAACTCCCGCCGTTAAACATCTTAATAAAAGTTAAAGGGTAAAAACCCAAAGGTTACCAAAACAAAAAAAAGGAATGAATTAGTACAAACATCTTAAAACCATAAAATATGACAATCCTCAATAAAACATTAATAAGTGCAGCAGCCCTTTTAATAATGGCGTGTGGCGGCATGAATAAAAAGGCCGATGAATCTGGTCTCTATAATATGAGCATGAATAGTCCGGAAGGAAAATCAACGGGCGGTGCCTTTAAAGAGGAGTCGGCCGACCAGAGCGGAGCTAAACAGGATAATACAAAGGTGAGTGATAATCTGCCGATTGAAAAGAAGCTCATTAAAAACGGAGAGCTTGGTTTCCAGACCAATAACTTATCGGAAACCCGCAAAAAAATTGAATCAGCTTTAAAAGTTAACGGCGGATATATTTCAAAAGAAAACAGTTACGATTACAGCAGTAACCCAACCGATGAAATTATAGCGCGTGTTCCGGCAAAGGATTTCGATAAATTTTTAAATGCAGTTTTGGACGGGGTTGAGAAGATAGATTATAAGCGTGTGGATATTGAAGATGTGACCGAACAGTTTGTGGATCTTGAAGCCCGCTTAAAATCACGCCGTCAGTTAGAGCAGAAATACGAAGAGCTGATGGTGAAGGCGAATAATATGGAAGACATATTAAAAATTCAGAAAGAAAAAGAGCTCATCCGTGAAGAAATTGAATCGGCAGAAGGGCGATTGAAATATTTAAGTAGTCAGGTTGGATACAGCACATTAAAAATTACCTATTACGAACATAAAGCTTCAGGTTTTAATTTCGGCGGGAAAATGGGCAATGCTTTAAAAGACGGCTCCACCGGATTTTTGTGGTTCTTAATTATTATGGTGCAGTTGTGGCCGCTGTGGATGATTTCGGGATTGGTGTGGTGGTTTATTGTTTGGTTAATTAAAAGAAGCCGCAGAAAAAAACAAACAGCTTAATAGTATCTCGCAAAGACGCAGAGTCGCAAAGATAGTTTGTGAGAAATTTGCGTCTTCGCGTCTTGGCGACAAACAAAATCAAACCTTACTTAATTTATAAGCTTTCAGTAATTCGTTAAACCAATCTTTACCGTATTTGGTAATAAGCGGCTCTTTCAGGAATTGAAAAACAGGAACATTTAATTTAGCGCCGCATTCGCAGGCGGGTTTACAAATATCCCATTTATGGTAATTAACGGCGTCGTAAGTTTTATGTTTTGTTATTCGTACGGGATATAAATAACAGGAGATTGGTTTTTTCCATTTTACTTTACCTTCATTATAAGCCTGTTCAATCGAACACTTCGCAATTTTCTTTTCATCAAAAAAAACAAAAGCACATTCGCCACCTTCGCTTACTAATGTGGTGGTGTAATCGCCATCACTGTCCTTTACCCAGGCACCATTTTTCTCAACGGCCTTAATGCCTTTTTTAGTCATGTAAGGTTTTACTTTTTCCACCACACTTTCCAAAACTTCTAATTCCTCTTCATCTAATGGAGCACCACTATCACCTGCCACACAACATTCGCCTTTGCAAGCGTTGAGGTCGCACACAAACTTTTTCTCCAGGAGGTCTTCCGATATTATAGTATTTCCAATGGCTATCACAGTCCGTAAATTTACAATTATTAAAGTAGCAAAAGACTGATGTTAAAATTTAAACCATAAATTTGTAATATGTCGGCTCAGTTAATTAAAGATCTTAGTAATAAAGAGTTTATTGAAACCTATGCTAAACCGGGTTGTATTGGTTTGGTTGGGGCGGATACAGCAATAGATAATTCAATTAAAAAAATGCAGAAGCACATTACCGCCGATGGCAAAGATAGTTTGTGGTCGCATGCATTTATATATAGTGGTTTGCGCGAGGACAACCAATGGTGGATTATTGAATCGGATCTGGAAATTTACACCAAAAAAATAAATCTGGGTGTTCAGGAAAACCGTGCTGAGAAATATTTCGATGAAAAAACTTTCCCGAATCTGGCCATTTTAAATTTTAACCTAGATGAGGATAAACAAAAACTGGTAGTAGGAGAAGGTTTGAATTTAGTGGCAGCGCGTACCGAATATTCGATAAAAGAAGTATTTGGGGTTTTATATACCATCTTAAAAAAGGGTAGCAGAGAGGGGAAAAATAAAATGGAAAAGGATAACTCTTATTTTTGTTCGGCCATGGTTCAGCATTG
>JAHEYE010000103.1 GCA_023251695.1 Sphingobacteriaceae bacterium
AATCTGTACTTTAAATGAAATACCTTGCTCATCAGTTTTAACACCATTCTCAGCGGTAGGAGCAGGTCCCGTTGTTACACCATTGCTAAACGGAGTAACTGCAGGCGTAACGACACCTGTTGTGTTATTAGCAGGTGTAATTTCAGCTGTTGCAGGGAATACAATCGGGTTCTCAGTTTCCATTTGTAAATTAACGCTGTCGTTCTTTAATTGTTCAGCTTGTGTGAAAGTAACCCGCTTACCATTGTAATAAGCAGAAGAAAACGCATCTTTTATTCCAATACCATTCACCCTGGCTCTGTCGGTACTTAAATGATCTTTAATATTGTAAATACCCGCCGTGTAACGATACAATCCGCTAGGTAATTTTTCGGTGAAGATCGGACTCAGATTATATAATTGTCCGCGTGTCACCTGCTTTGAATAAACACCAATCTGAACTGTAAATAGCAGACCGTTTATTTGTTCTAATTCTTTTGTTACAACTGCAGGTTCGGTATTAACAGGTGCGCCACCCGCATTAACCGAAGGTGTAATAGCTGTATTTTTTGGGATATTATTGTTAGAAGTGATACCGGCGCTTACGTTTGGAGAAAGATTAACTTCTTTTCCTTCTTTTTGTAAAATAGTTATCGCTTCATTAATTGAAATTCTTCTTCCTTCATAAAAACCAACCACGAATGCATCTGAATAACCCAGATTGCGCAAATCGTTTTTAACGGCATTCGCATCTTCAAACTTATCAAAATTACCTGCTGTGTAGCGGATGTAACCGTTAGGCGTTGTTTCACCGTTAACAGGTGTTAATCCACCAAACGAATTACTTGGAACAGGCGCCTTAAATGCTCCGATTTGTACACGGAAGACTAAACCTGTCGGAATTTTTTGATCAACCGGAATAGGATTGTTGGTAGAGTAGGCGTTAGTAGTTTTAACTTCAACACCCGCAGCTTTAAACGGAACAGCGTTGGTGTTTGGTGTATTGTTGGCCGCTACATTATTATTTACATTGTTGTTCGCATTATTACGCGGATTAGTATTGTTACCGCCTGTATTGTTGTTGGCGTTATTACGTGGATTAGTATTGTTTCCTCCTGTATTGTTATTTGCATTATTCCGCGGATTCGTATTATTTGCTGCTGTATTATTATTTGTGTTGTTACGCGGATTGTTGTTATTGTTTACAGCAACATTATTCCCGGTATTATTATTGTTCACTGCAACAGCTGGAGTGGTTTTAGTTTCCTTAACTTCTTTTACCACCACCACCGGTGTTTTAACTGCATACGATTCATCGTATTTTTTCAGCATGTTAATCACGTCGTATTGTCGTAAAATAAGCTCAGCTTCTTTTTCTTCCGCATTGCTTAACACACCGAGCTTAGCAGCATTATTGGTTGTTGTGTTGGCTTCATTGCGGAGGTCACCGGCTTGTTTCTTATTGTTATTGATCATACTTATCAATTCTTCTGCGTTGGCCACTTCGGAAGCGTTACCTGCTTTTGCCTTTTCAAGATAATTACTTATTGCTTCATTCAGATTATTGAATTGCGCTTCATTCAAATCTTTCTGAAAAGAAGAAGCCTGTAATTTAGTACTAACGGATTTCGCTTCCAAAGTCTTTGCTTTATTGATAAGGCTTGTTTTTTCCGGATCTGTTTTGTCAGCCGCTTCTTTGCGTAAAGCAGAAGCTTCGCTTGCATAAGTATCGGCTGCTGTAGTTAAGGTGTCTATTTTACTTTTCAATTCATCAGGTGTAGTCTGAAAGCTTGGAGAGCTCACGCCTGTAGTTGTATTATTGGTTGCCACAGCAGGTTCATTGGTAGCGGTTACAGGAGCGGTTGTATTTGTGTTTGCTGCGGAATTATTATTTTCGGTATTAGTATTTGTTGCAACATTATTCCCGGTAGTATTATTGTTTTCTGTATTGTTTTTGTTTCCGGTTGAATTATCTATTGAATTGCCATTATCGTTTCCTGTGTTGTTAGTATTGGCAGTAATAGCAGTATTTTTAGAAGCTTCATTTGCTTTGTTAAGGATATTCAAAGATGCAATTTCTTTTTTATTAGCCTCCAGCAACAAATTTTGTTTTGCACCTGCATCAGGTTCTGTTAATGCTTTGCTTATTAATGTTAGTGCTTGTTTGTTTAATGCCTCCGCCTCTTTCTTTAGTTGAGTGGATTCTGGATTTGTTGCCTTAACTTTTATGCTTTGTGTTTTATATTCGTTTTGATTGGCTTTGCTCAAGGCCATGTAAGCATCCAGCTTGTCTTTATTCAGTTTATCGTTTTGCTGTTTTACATTATTTAAAACGATACTGTTATCAGGCGCAGCACCATCTGCTTTTTTCAAATCAAATCCCGCATTGGCCTTCATTAATAATTCCATCGCTTTGTTTTGTTTTGCCAATGCTTCAGCTTCTTTTTCCTCAGCGTTACTAATTGTTCCAAGTTTTGCAGCATCACTTCCCAAAGCGTTAGCCTCACTTCGTATAGCACTTGCCTGTTTAAATGCAGTATTTGCTTCGTTATTCAGTTTTTTAGCCTCACTTACATCAGCTGAAGAAGATTTACCTGTTTTTGTTAAATTGTCAATATTCTCATTATTAATTTTAAACTCATTGTTGTTTTGATTTTTAGTAACCTCGGTAGCTTCCAAATATTTTTTATTGGCCTGCCCATCTAAATTACGTGCATCGTCGAGTAATTTTTGTTTCTCATCGCCTGTTTTGTTTTGTGACTGATTCCGCAAATCTTTTGCTTTTCCGCTTAATTCATCACCTTCTTCGTTTAATTTATCTTTCGAAGGACCGGTTAATGCGGTTCCTGAACTGTTCTTAATGCTTTCCTCTGCTTTTGTAATGCTGACCAGTAAATCGCTTTTGGTTGAATTCGCTATTTGTAATTTGTTTTCAGCATCTCTTTTAAGATTAACCGAATTAGGGTCTTTGTAATCGTTATAGTCGAAAGCCGGATTGCCGCTGTTATCAACCTGATTTTTTAAGGCAGTTAATTTATTGTTATCATCTGCGCCGTTAAAATTAAGATCGATAGGGGTATAAGGTGTTGTTGATGTATTGTTATTGGATGTAATATTGTTTCCGTTATTTGCATTGTTCGCGTTGTTGTTATTCTCAATGGCAGTAGTGTTGGTAGCAACAGTATTGGAATTTGTGGCAACAGTTGTTCCGCCATCGAGCTGTTTTATTTTTGCATTATTTTCAGCAATCTTTTCTTCGTTTATTCCTTTTTGTTTTTCAAGCTTACTGATTTCGTTAATAAATTTTTGTTTTTCATTGGTATTTGCCGCAGCCTTTATATCAACCCTGTTAAGGGCAATTAAATCTTCAAGTTCTTTATTATAATTCGTTAAAATAGAATTCGCATTTACATATTCGTTTTTATCGTTTGTGTTTTGAATGGGCTGAAGCTTATCCTCATACTTGGCAGCAATACTTTCAGGCGTTAACGAATTTTTAGGCGTTGCTGTATTGGTATTTGTGCTGATGTTTGTAGTATTATTCGTGTTCGCATTTGGATTTGTGTTATTGGATGCAATGGCAGTTTTAGAATCGGTAGTTTTAATGTTGTTGGCTATATCGATAGTGCTTTGCATAGAACCGCTTTCTTCTTTTAATTTCTCAATAGTTTTTTCATTGGCCGCCAGTTCTGTTTTTTTCTTATCCAACTCGGTATTTAATTCGGTATTCTGACTAGCCAGATTTTTCTTTATGGATTTATCTTTAGTATTTCCAATTTCAGTTTCGTTAATAGAGATTTCTTTACTGATCTCATTAATATCATTCTTCAGGGCGGTCGATTTTTCTTCAGCTTTTCCTATTTCGCTTTGTTTTTGATCGTAACCCGATTTGATGTTTGAATATGCTTCATCAGATTGTTTCTTTTGTTTAGAGATCTCCTCAATCTGTTTTTGGAGTGCATCAGCTTTTGCTAAAGCATCTTTATTGTTTTTGATTTTTGTTGCTTTCTCTAGCTCATTGGCATATTGCTGATTTAAATCTGCCTCTTTCTGTTTTGTATTGGCATCTTCCTGAAGTTTCTTCGCTAAATCAATAATGGTTCCGGCAGATTTAGAAGTATTATCGGCTTTCGCTTTAATTTCTTCATAATTCTCAAGTGCTTCCTTCTTTTGTTTTTCGTCGCTAATCGCATTGGCATTGGTGAGGGCATCATCAGCTTCTTTCTGTAATTTTTCTGCTTCAATTTTTTTCGCTTCACCAAATTCTGTAGCATCCCAGGCATCCTGCTGCATTTTTTTAGCCTCAGTAGTCGCTTCTTTTGTATCTTCCTTGGCAATATTGAGTAATTGATCGTTACTTAAATTTGATTTTGGCGTTACAGTATTTGTGTTTGCTGCAGTGTTGTTGTTAGCAACGTTATTCGTATTTCCTCCATCGGATTCGATTGTAGGATTAGTTGTGCTTACAGCATTTGTATTTGTGGTGGTAGCCTCAATTGTTGGAGTGCTTTTAACTTCGTTCTCGTTTACCTCCAGCTTAGCTTTTTTCTCAATTAATTCGAGATATTTCAAATAACTCAAATCATCAGGAGGCGTATCAAAATAGTTTAAAATCTTTAAAACTTTATTGTCGTAGGATATGGCCTGTTTAAAAGGCGAAAGAGATGTAGCCACCGGAAGCACAACTTTATCGGATTGTGTTGGTATGCCAGGTGTCTCCACCGTAAATACAAATTTCCCACCATTGGGTAATTCCATGTAATAATCGCCATTGTCTTTGGCGAAGTATGTTCCAACAATCTGACCATTATCCATGTTCTTAACCGTAATCTTCGAATCCAATCTTTGTCCCGCACTTTCTTTTAGCACGCTTCCTTTCAAAATAGCAATAGCCATTGGTTTGCGCTCGGTGTTAACTTTTAAAACATCAATTTTACCGGGCGGACTTTGTCTTCCGGTTGAGAAATAAGCAATTTTGCCTTCTTCGTCTGTTACAAATAAATAATCATCATCAGGAGAATTAATGGGGAATTCCATATTAACAGGCAGCGACCATGAATTTGTTTCTTCATTAAAAACAGATTTAAAAACATCATATCCGCCCATGCTGTTAAATCCTTTGGAACTGAAATAAAGTGTTTTCCCATCAGGGTGGAGGAAAGGGTAATCTTCATCAAATTCGGTATTAACTCCCGGAATTTTCTGCGGTTTCGAATAACTGTTATCCGACATGCGGATTTTGTAGTATATGTCCCGACCGTTATCACCATTATCACCATAACTCGAGAAATAAACTTTGTCACCAACTCTTGGAATGTAAACAATAGATTTATCTTTTTTCCTTTTATCGTATCCCGTTTTAAAATCATCCGGTTTTACCAATAATTTTCCGCCTATACTGGTTAAATCATAACTACGGAAGTAATCAGCTTCATTCAATTGTTTTTTGCTGATGACAACAAGTTCCGACATGGTAGCGAGTAAACGCTTACCGTTTTTACAAGCCGTAATTTCTTTATCTACCTGCAAACGCTTTTGCTGGGATGAAGAACCGATTTTTTTATAATCTTCGTAATACTTGAGTGCTTCGTCGAACTGATAATTGATATGATGCGCTTTTCCGAGATAAAAAACAGCATCTTTAGGCGCATCTTTCGGGTGATTGGCAGCCAGTTTTAAATAAGAAAAACACTTCTTTTTATTGGGTTCCGAATAGAGCATACAAACCCCTAAGCGGTAATTCAATTCAGGGTCTTTCGGATAATTCGAAACCAATTGGGCATATAGGCTGTAAGCTTTGGTAAAATCATCATCTTCAAACAAGCGTTCAGCCTCTTTGCGGAGTTCCTCCTCGTTTTTGAATTGTTGCGCTTTTAAATCATTGAATAACAATGCATTAACTATCAAAAAAAATGCAATAAAAAAAACAGGCCGGATTTGCATACCGCTTATACGGAGGTATAATTGATTATGATACAAAAATTTAGCCAAATTTACAGTTTTAAGCTCTGTATTAAGATGCTATTTACCTAAATTTTTCACACTTAAAACCCAATAAATCAATTAGTTTTTACCCATCAAATGTTAATTTGTAGGAATCTAATTTTCAGGCGTTTTTTTTCACTAACTTAGTATTCTAACCTTAAAATTATAACCATGATTAAAAAATTACTTTTTATTACTGCTTTATGCGCTTCAGTTGGTTTTGCTAACGCACAAACTAATCTTGTTGCCCAAGGTGCAGGTCCTTTAAAAAAACAACCTGTACAGGAATCACCTTATTCAAACCTGAACATACAATCGGGTATTAACGAAAAAACATCAACGGTTGCAATTGGTGATACTTTATGGTATTACTTCCTGAAACATTATTACAGAAATGCTGCTTCTGTAGGGTTTTATACTTTTAAATCTCCAAACGGATCAGGTGTTACACACTTCGGATCGCGTTTCAACAACACTAATCCTAACATGTCGATTCTAGGATTAGAGTGTGTTGCTTCAAGAAATGCAAGTTCTCCAAGCGCAAGCGTTACGGTTCGCATGTATTTGACCAATGTAACTGCCGGATTACCTGTTTTCCCTGCTTTGGATTCGGTTACCGCTGTTTGTACAGGTACTGCCGGTACATTCTTGGGGGGTAATTTTGCTACTCCAAAATTTGTATCTGGTGATTATGCTGTTCTTTACAAATGTATTCCTTCAGCTGCCGGCGATACTGCTAAAGTTTGGATGAATAACGCAAATACACCTGCTTCAACATCTACAGTTGCAAACTGTAAATATGGCGAAGGTTATGGTTATTTAAGACTTGGTTCTACTTTTACAGTAACAACAGGTTTATTTGGTGCAGGTACAGATTTTGAATATTTAGTTGCGCCACGCGTAGCATTTAACGCTTCAGCTGTTCAATTTGCTCCAACAGGAAGTTGTACAAGTGTTGCTTATACATTTACCAATAACTCATCTTATCAATTAGGTCACCGCCAATATAATGAGAATGAGTTTTACCGTCGTTGGTTACCTTTCTTGACTTCAGGTTTAGCTCCTGATTCAGTTTATACTTGGAATTTTGGTGATGCTACCGGTAATATGTATACACCTTCTTCAATGCCAAATATTGCCCATACTTATGCAGCTCCAGGTTCATATACCGGAACTTTAACTGCTAAATATCAAAGAATGTCTGACTCAGGGATTAAATTACAGGATGCTACAACTTTCGTGAAGACTGTTGCCGTTTGTTCAGGTGTTCAGGTATTCTCAGGTGTTGAAGCCGTTAATGTTTATCCTAATCCTTCATCCGGATTCGTGAACATTGCCAATTTACCTTCTGAAAGTAATATCGAAGTGGTTAATATGTTAGGCCAATCGGTATATACCTCCAAAGCAAATCAAGGTAATTTTACTGCCGATTTAAGTACTTTACCTAATGGTAGCTATTTTGTAAAAATCAGCGCTGTTAATGAGAAGACAAAAATCGTTAAGTTGATTTTAAACTAATTTTTTAAGTTTTTTTATATTTGAAAATGCTCCCAACGGGAGCATTTTCTTTTTAAAGTCGTGACTAAATACCTATTTTTGCAGGCGTTGAAACAAAGTCTTAAATACATATTGCTGATAATTTCATTTTTCTTTGTTATTACTTCGTGTGATCGTTTCAATAAACTACTTAAAAGTTCTGATTATGAATTAAAACTTAAGAGGGCAGAGGAATATTATAAAAAAGAAAATTATATTAAAGCCGAACAGCTCTATAGCGAATTGATTCCTATTTTTAAGGGTTCTGAAAAAGCAGAAGAAATTTACTACTATTTCTCGTATTGTAATTTCTACATGGGCGATTACCTTCTGGCACAATACCATTTTAAAAATTTTACAAGGCAATTCCCGGTAAGTAAACATACCGAAGAATGCTTCTTTATGAATGCTTATTGCTACTACATAAGTTCGCCTTACTACTCTCTTGATCAAACCGACACTAAAAATGCTGTAAAGGAATTTCAGGCTTTTGCCGATGAATACCCCGAAAGCAGTCGTATTGATACCTGTAATAAAATGATTGATAAATTGAGGTATAAGCTGGAGCATAAGGACTATGACCAGATAAAGCAATACTTTGATTTAGCCGACTATTTTAATGATTATAAGGCAGTTATAACTTCTTCAAAGAACTTTATTAAGGAGTTTCCTGATTCAAGATACGTTGAAGAAATTCATTATTTGATCATTGATTCTTACTATTTAATGGCGATTAAGAGTGTACCTTCTAAAAAGGTAGAAAGATTGGATGGGGCTATTGAAAATTACTTAAAATTCGTAGATTTGTATCCCAAAAGTGAATATTTGGGAAGGGCAGAAAATGTGTATTCAAGTTGCCTGAAAGAGAAAGAAGATATACTTAAAAAACAGAAAAATGGATTTTAAAAAAACAAACGCCGAATTAAGTACAGTAACCCGTGATATCAGAAAATTTGATGTTCAAACCGGAAATATTTACGAATCTGTCTCAATCATGAGTAAACGTGCTAATCAGATTAGCAGTGAAATGAAAGAAGAGCTTTCGGCTAAGCTTCAGGAATTTTCAAGTCATTCGGATAACCTGGAAGAGATTTTTGAAAACCGCGAACAAATTGAAATTTCTAAATTCTACGAAAAATTACCTAAACCGACTTTGATTGCCGTTCAGGAGTTTTTGGAAGAAAAAATTTACTACCGTCATCCTACTGTTAAAGTAGACGAATAATAAAATGAATTAAGTTTTAGAAAGGCAGTCGGCACCAAGCTAACTGCCTTTTGTTTTTTAAGTGCTTAACAACAAAAAAATATTACTCGGTATTACCGGTGGAATTGCCGCCTATAAATGTGCGCATTTGGTGCGTTTGCTTGTTAAGAAGGGAGCAGAAGTAAAAGTGGTGATGACCCCTTCAGCCGTCCAGTTTGTAACTCCTGAAACATTAGCCGTGCTTAGTAAGAATGAAGTTGTAAGTGAGTTTTTTGATACTAATCTTAATTGGAATAACCACGTGCATTTAGCCGAGTGGGCCGACTTATTCGTTGTAGCTCCGGCCACAGCCAACACACTCGCAAAATTTGCAACCGGTGTTTGTGATAATATTGTTAATGCTTGTTATTTGTCGGCCCGTTCAAAAGTTTTTATCGCTCCTGCAATGGACCTTGATATGTATCAGCATCCTTCAACAAAACAAAATCTTAAAATTTTAGAAGGCTTCGGAAATATTATCATTCCGGCCGAAAGTGGTGAATTAGCAAGCGGTTTAATTGGTGAAGGCCGTATGGCAGAACCTGAAAACATTGTAAACTTCATCGAAAAATATTTTTCTGCAGGTTTACCTTTCAGCGGAAAAAAAATTCTTGTAAATGCCGGTCCGACTTATGAAGCAATTGACCCTGTCCGTTTTATAGGTAATAGAAGCTCCGGCAAAACAGGAGTTGCTTTGGCAGATGAATTCTGCGATCAGGGTGCTGAAGTTACACTCGTGCTCGGACCATCAGTATTTAAGCCAAAAAACACCAATGTAAAATTAATTAGCGTTGAAAGTGCAGAAGAAATGTTTAATGCCTGTGTTGAGGTTTTTAAGAAGTCAGACATAGCTGTTTTATCGGCTGCGGTTGCCGATTACAAACCGAAAGAAGTAAGTACTTCCAAAATAAAAAAATCGGACGGTCCGGTTAATCTTGAGCTTACAAAAACCAATGATATTCTTGCAGAACTTGGCAAACTGAAAGCCAAACAAATACTGGTTGGTTTTGCACTTGAAACTGAGAATGCAATTGAATACGCAAAAGAAAAAGTTAAAAACAAAAACCTCGATCTGATTGTGGTGAATACAACTTCAGAAAAAAACCCGGCTTTTGGCAGTGATTTTAACACCATCAGCATTATTGATAAACACAATAAATTGGTTAATTTTGAGTTTAAATCAAAGACAGAAATTGCTAAAGATATTGTTAGCGCCATTAAAGCCTACGCAGATAAAAAATAAAATGATTAAACGCATAAGCATAGTACTTCTTTTGGTTCTGATTAGCCGGCCCTCTTTTTCGCAGGAATTAAATTGTCAGGTTACTATGAATACCCAGCAAATTCAGGGTACTGTTCAAAAACAGATTTTCGATCAGATGCAGAAAGCTATTTTTGAATTCATGAATAACCGCCGCTGGACAAACGATGTGTATATTGCACAAGAACGCCTCGATTGTTCAATTCTCATTAACGTTACTCAGTCGCTCGGCTCCGATGAATACCTCGGCACCATGCAGATCCAAAGCCGCCGCCCTGTTTTCAAAAGCTCTTATAACGCTCCGCTGTTTAATTATATTGATGAAAATTTCCAGTTTAAGTATCAGCAATTTTCGCAGCTGGAGTTCAACGATAATAATTTCCAGAATAATTTAACCTCTGTTCTGGCTTATTATGCGTACGTAATGCTGGCTCTTGATTATGATAGTTTTTCACCTTTAGGCGGAACTGCTTTATGGCAAAAAGCGCAATTAGTAGTTCAGAACGCACAAACTACTTCAGAAAAAGGATGGAAATCGAACGAAGGAAATAAAAACAGATACTGGCTGGTTGAAAACCAGTTACAACCTTTGTTTCAGGGAATAAGGGATTGCACCTATAAATAT
>JAHEYE010000104.1 GCA_023251695.1 Sphingobacteriaceae bacterium
TTCCTCGCAAAAAAAGTAAAAGCAAAAATTGTAAATGCGGGCGACGGTGCACACGAACATCCTACTCAAGCTCTGCTCGATGCTTTCTCGATGCGCGAAAAACTTGGGGATTTAAAAGGTAAAAAAATTGTGATTGTAGGTGATATCCTTCACTCACGCGTTGCACTTTCAAATATCTTCTGCCTACAAAAACTTGGCGCAAAAGTGAAGGTGTGCGGTCCGGCTACCCTTATACCAAAATATATTACCAGCCTCGGCGTAGAAGTTGAAACAGATTTAAGAAAAGCTTTGGAATGGTGCGATGTAGCAAACATACTGCGCATACAATTAGAAAGACAGGATATTAAATATTTCCCAACACTAAGAGAATACTCGATGCTCTACGGTTTGAATAAAGAACTGCTCAACAGCATCAAAAAGAAAATAATCATCATGCACCCAGGCCCCATTAACCGCGGCGTTGAAATAACAAGCGATGTGGCAGATTCAGAACAGTCGATTATTCTTGAACAGGTAGAAAATGGAGTTGCGGTGAGAATGGCCGTAATGTTCTTACTGGCTGGTCGGCAAGGAGAGTGATTATTTATTATTTCGGGTTTCTGGTTTCTGGTTTATTATTTGTCCGTTATTAAAAGGCAATGCGCTTACCACTAAACTCTAGCCACTAGACTCTAACCACTAAACTCTAACCACTAAACTCTAGCCACTAGACTCTAACCACTAAACTCTAACCACTAAACTCTAGCCACTAAACTCTAACCACTATTTTCTCAGCGCAACACTATACGGGTCGGATGAGACTTCCGTTCGTTTTGATTTAAGCGTGAAAGAATTGATATCAATAAAATTCATAAAACCGTTCCGCCCCGAACAGGATGAAGTGTGATGTGGCGGCGGTCCACTCGATAAAATATTACGGCTGGCTACATACACCAAACCATTGGGCTCGTCGACACATATACCGTGCGGCATAAATCCTACCTGTATTCTTCTTTCTGTTAAGGTCACAGCATCAATTTCTGAAACCGAACCATGGAAGCCCGGAAAACTTGTTACATCTTCCATGCAGGTCACATACAACTTATGTTTTGCAGTTGAGGTAAAAGACATCTCCAAGGGATAAGTACCTACATTAAAAGTTTTGGTTACCGTTTGTGTGGCAATGCTTAATACTTTGACTTCATTACTTCCTTGACAGGTAATGAAAAAATTTTGTTTATCAGGCGACAACGCTATCTCATGTGGATCGAGTGACGAAAGATTGGTGATGGGACTGCCATCAAGACTGATGGATTGCGTTGGATAAGCCGTTAAAGAAGTATCCAATGTAAATATATAATTGCTTTGCTGAGCTGTTACATAAAGCGAATCGTTATCCGGATTCAAAGCAATTCCGTGCGGGAATGACAAAGGAAACAAAACATTAATCACCGTCATCTGATCCAGATTAACCGACATTATCCTTCCTGAACTGAGCCAGGCAACACAATAAGCCCTTTTACCATCATCGCTGATGACAAAGGTATTCCAATCGAGAAAATTATTGAGATTAACCTCCGCAACAAAAACATCATCGCTACAACGGTATTTTTGCATATAACTACTATTCGTAAAAATCACATACCAGTATTGCCCGTCCGGCGAAACTTTTATCATGTGTGGCGACTCTGAAAGTTTGGGAAATCTACCAACATCAACATAACGCATGGGCAATTGTGTGGCAGCATCAAAAACAGTTACAACATCACAGCCCTGATTAACAACGTACATTTTTTTTCTGGAAGAATTATCAGACCACTTAACAAAGTCATTCACATCCGGTGCGCCGTTATTGATCCAGCTTCTTACGGATTCATACTCATTCTTACTCAGATTTTTTCCACCGTAAGGCATGGTAGGATAATTAATGGTTCCGTAAGTTGAATCCGGTGTAAATGTATTTATGAAACTGCAGAGCGAAGAAAACCTGCTGCTGAATGGAATAACGGGAGAACCGGAATTATCGCCCTTAAATAAATCTTCCCAGGTACTTAAATTTAAACCGGCTGCTCCAATATAACTTGAATTATTATGACAACCTGAAACCGCACATTTGAGCACCATTATCTTTCCTATCTCATTCGGATAATTGCCAAAATTAGCCAGCGCCTTATCTTTCCTGCAATCCAATAAGAACAAGCAAACAAAAAACAATATGAAGACAGATAGGTAGCGCACTATTGAATAATTATTTTTATAACTGAGGTTTTGGACGATCTGTTCATCATCTCAGTGACCTGAATAAAATAAATTCCTTTAGCAAGATCTTCAGTGTTTATCCTTGTCGCGTTTGAGAGAACAACGCGTGACAGAACTTTTTTTCCAACAACATCAAAAACATTCAGACTTAGTTTTTCAACGAAATTGTTTTGTGATTTCACTTCCAAAAAATCGTTGGCAGGATTTGGATATACCAATACTGAACCCGTAATATCACTTAACTCATTAATACCAATACCAGTTGCTTTGGAAGAATAATAAGATAATCCTCCCGCATAATTTCCTATTATTAAGTCGCGTTTCCCATCGCCATTAATATCTATGTATTGCGGACTACTTTTTGGTCCGTCGTTGATCTTATTGACGTTGGTATCGATACGGTTAAAATTTCCTGTTAAATTACCATCAATGTTATCGTAGTAAAAAATTCTGCCGCTGATACTGCCGCATAATAATTTATAAGTGCCTGCATCGTCGTACATAAAAGGCGCGCAACTCCCATCGGAAGAGAACAAGCCCGGGTCACCTTTCACATTTACATTTCCAAAAAGATTGGTCACCATTGTAAATGTGGGTGCCGTTAGGGTTCCGGTATTTTTATAATACGCCAATCTTCCGTTACGCAAACCAATCAATAAATCTAACAAACCATCTTTATTAATATCTATCACTTGCGGATAAGGAGAGCCCGAAGTAGTTGTAATACCAAAGTAATTAAAATGGAAAATACTAAAGTTACAAGGATTGCCCGCGCCGGCTGTATTTTCCCACCAATGGATCTTACCATAAAAATCACCTAATATCAGATCCTTATCGCCGTCACCGTCAATATCACCGGGAGCAGGAACTGTTCCGCTTAAAGTATTAGCAATAACTTCAGCAGAAAAGCCCGAGAAATCCCTTGTCACAAGTGAATAACTTGGCTGCGTTAATGTGCCTGTATTACGGTAATAGGCCAAAGCAGATTGATTTGTTGTAATGGTATAATAACCATGATTACCAATAAGAATATCCAGTAAGCCATCGCTATCAATATCTATCAATGCCGGATAAGCACCTTCTCCCACTTCAATCATATCTTCCTGCAAAAAATTACTTTTTACAAACTGGAAATTTACCGTAGAGGTTGCACTTGTATTCTGATAATACCAAAGGCTATTATAATTCTGACTGTTTGAAGTATTCGGACTCGCCACCAGGTCTTTTTTTCCATCGTTGTTTAGGTCGAGATGATAAGTACATGGAAACTGATTCATTTTTATAACTGTTGTGGAAGCCTTATTCGGATAATTCGGGTATAGTTTTGTTGTATCAAGTATATGCGCAACCGTTGGGGTCCCGCCGTTCTCGAGATAATGTAAAGTTGAACAGGAGATATCGCCCAATATCAAATCCTGGTCCAAATCACCATCCCTGTCGAAACACATTAAACAAGAACCCGAATGCATTACTTTCAGTTGTGATTCCCCAGTGGTATTAGGATTAGGCTTGAATTGATTTAAACTAACAATACAACTATTTTCGGTGAAGTCGCCCCAGGTGTATTCATTCAATTCGTATTTTAAACTATCATCAATACCGTAAGTTTCCATGCTCAGGTTTTTATGATACTCCAGATTAAATCCGGAAGAACTGAAAGTGAGGATATCCATATCACCATCATTATCAATATCTGAAAATCCGGGAATAGAAACAGGACTGGAATAAATCTGTACAATTGTTGCAGAAGTGGTTGGTGTTACATTCGACATGATTTCATACTTGGCAATCTGAAAAGCAAGGTTGCCCGCAGTAGAAATATTACGGTAGGCTTTAATTGCGCCAAGTGTATACGTAAATAAATCGGATCGCCCGTCATTATCATAATCTACAAAAATAGCCCATTGCTGAACGGCAGGAAATTTTGATGTGTATTGTCCGTCGTAAACATATTTCGCCTGACCAATTCCTCCCTTATTAATAAAACATCTTAAAATCCCGTAAGCGAACAAATCCACTTTATCAAATAATACTAAATCCTTCTTTCCGTCCATGTCCAAATCAACATGTGAAACAGAACAGAAATTTAATCCACCCGCCCATGCCGATTTTAAAACATTTCCGGCTTCCATTACCGTGATTGTATCTCTTCCAATAGGTAATTGGGATTTGCTAAAACCAAAAGACAAAATAAATAAAATGACTATATAAGTGCGTTTTATCATTCTATAATAATTTTTTTGATGTAATTTTTAGAATCATATTTGCACCCTAAAAAATAAATTCCGGGTGCTAATTTCTGAACATCGATTAAATTATCTTTTTCGTTTGCCTCTGTTATTAAAACTTTTTCTCCCAAAACAGAATACATTTCAATAATAACGTTCTCACCCGTTGGTTTATTTTGCAGATGAATATTAATAAATGCTTCTGACGGATTAGGAAATATATTTATATCGGTACTCAAATCAATTTCAGTTATTCCGGTGCATAAATTAACTATAACAGTTGAAGAATCCGAAGTGCCGTTACAACCGTCACTGTCGGTTACAGTAATGGCATAATAAAAAGTTCCGGCTAAAGAACCGGCTGTTACAGCCAACGGATTCGCCGACGAACCCGTATTCCATAAATAAGATGCATAACCCGCGCTTGCAGTAAAGGTGTATGTATTATTGATACAGGTGGTGGTGGTTCCCATAGGAGAAACAGTAGGTTCGGGAGCAATGCAAAATTTAGCCAGAAACGCATCGCTGCTTCCTGCATAATTCGGCATGTGTGAACCGGGAGTAGAAATAGAAACAGTACTCGATGTTTCACCCGATAAATAAATTTTCCCTGCATTATCAATACAAACGCCAGTACCGCTTTCATTATCGGGCCCACCATAATAAGTTGCTTGTTTTCTTTGACCGTTTGAACCAAACCTTGCGAAGAACCCATCATAAAAACTTGGAGAACCAATTGTACTTTGATAAGCATTCGCAGAACTCATCGCGTTTGTGCTTAGCGTTTGTCCGCCTACTAAAATATTTTTATTGGCATCTAACACCAGTGAATTAATGTAATCCACATCATTTCCCCCGTAATAAGTGCCCCACAAACGGTTGCCTGTTGACGTGAATGCCGTCATAAATGCATCATCTGCGCTCGCGATAGCACTTTGATAAGCGCCTGCACTTGCAATATTGACCGAGCTTGTTGTGTTTCCTCCGATATAAATATTTCCGGTGCTCACATCACATTTTATGGCCGTGCCTTTGTCGTCACCCACGCCTCCGTAATATGTTCCCCAAATAACATTCGTTCCCGCTCCGTCCAATTTTGCAATAAAGGCATCTTGTGCCCCACCAATCGTATTTTGAAAAGATGTTCCTGCTGAAATTCCGAATGCGCTCATTGTAAATCCTGTAACATATATATTATTAGTGCCATCTGTTGTAATAGCATACGCTTCATCAGCGCCTGTATCACCGAAATAAGTGCCCCACTGACGCACACCGTTAGTGTTAAATTTGGTAACGAACACATCGTAATTTAGACTATATACAGTTGCATATGTACCGACTGTTGAAATGCTTCCTGTACTTTCGGTATGACCGGTAATAAGAACGTCACCGTTCGAATCAACTGTTATTCCCTGTGCAATATCGTGGAGCGTGCCACCCATATATGTGGACCATAAACGTTGTCCGGCTGCATCAAATTTTACAAGGATAGCATCATCGATTCCTCCGCCATAAACAGTCTGATGTGCGCCACCGCTCGCTACATTAGAATTACTCCCTGTATCTCCGGTTGCAAAAACAATTCCGTTGGGCATAACATGTATAGCGTAAAACACATCAAAATTGGAGCCGCCGAAATATGTTCCCCATAGCTGAACACCGCCGGAATTGAACTTAGAAAGATAGGCATCAAAGCTGCCGGTAAGTGTAGATTGGTAAACACCACTTGTTGCGATATTAGAGGCGCTTAAAGAATACCCTGCGATATAAACATTATTAGAAGCGTCAGTTCCGTTTGCAGTACAATATTCTATAGAACTTCCGCCAAAATAAGTTCCCCAGATGCGGTTAGTTGACGGATCAATTACAAGTGTTTCTTTGCTATTATAATCCCCTGAAAAAGAAATAACCTTACCTCTTAATTTAAACTTAACAGGCACGTTTCTTTCCGGCGATGACGAATAATAACTAAAAGGAATCTCTTCTTTAATTTCGCCCAAACTGGTTTTAAAATTCAATCCGCCATCATTACTAAATTGAATTGATGATGCGCCATTGCATAAAAATTTAACGGCATTAATATCTGCACCAGGATGTAAAATGATATTATATTTAAAGGAACCGTTTCTGTCAAGAATAAATTCTATGTCAGTATTATAATATATGTTCTTATAAGTGAGTTTTGAAAATGAATTAACGTTGCTCACTTCTTTTCCTGCCACAAAATAATTTAGCACAGTTTCCTGCTTGTTCTCTTTTATTATTTCAAAGGCTGGATTTGAATTCACAAAATCAATATCTACACGGTGGGTTTCGGTTATTACGTTTTTCAGTAATTCAGGATTTCTACTTGCATTATTAAGAGGTGCATTTTTTACATTAATAAATTCATACGAATATCCGGTTTTCCTTAATTGTATTTTTATACCGTTTCCGGTATGCATATATAAGACTTCCGTATTAACGACATAATTCTGATCCAGAATTTGTCCCTTATTTTCTATAAAAACAGGAGGTAATGAGGCAGCCTTTGAGCCAAACCATGTGAACAAGAGGAATAAAAGAGTGAGTGATATAAAATGATTTTTCCTGCTCAGTTTCATAAGCTAATTGTACAATTTGCCTTATTTCAAATATACTCAAAATGCATGAAAAAATGAACAGCCTGACGTTTCTTTTTAGCCAATTTTAATGCGCTTGGGTGAATTCAGTAAAAAAACGAGTGTACACTAATTTTTAATGTATAAAAAAACAGGTGGTTCAGTAAAATTGAGATAATATTGTAATATGAAAATTAAGATCCACCCAATGAAAAACAATGCATTTAACAGCTTAAAAAAAGCTTGTGTTTTTTTCACTCTTTTATTAGCTTCATTCAATCAGTCAAAGGCATGTTCCCCTCTGAATGTCCCTACTTTAAACAGCCAGGCTGTTGTAGGTAATTTTTTAAATCTGACATGGACGAGTAATACAACCTATAACTGTACTTATTCTATACAGGTAGAAATTGCTTGTAGCGTTGCAAAATTCACAGGTACTACACCATTTTATACCAATGCGGGTATGACCAAAACAACTACCCCAATGGCTTATCCGGGAACACAGGCTATCGATATATCAACTTTTTGTCCGGGAACAACTTATTTTTTCCGTGCACGTGAGGTATACGGTGGATTTACTTTTAGTGGGTGGACTGCAACATATATGTTTACTACACCCGGAGTATTTGTTCCACCAACAGGATTCATCATTGCATCACCTCCAACCATTTTAGCTTGTCCTCCTGGAAGTTCGATTTTAAGTTTTAGTTGTACGAACTGTTGTGGCGTACCTCCTTATAGTTATACATGGGCACCCGGTGCAACTTTAAGCTGTACCAATTGTGCGAGCCCTACAGCTACACCAACCGTTACTACTATTTATACAGTAAATGTTGATGGTGGTAAAATGGGATGCTGGGGTATTACTAATACGGTACAAGTAACGGTAATCAACACTCCTCCTGTTGTAGGCACAGCAGCTGTTACGCCCGGCTTTATGTGCGCAGGTAATACAGCAACTCTAACTATTACTACTTATTCAGGTTCTATTCAATGGCAATCTGGTCCAACAGCTGTTGGACCATGGACCAATTTAGTCGGCGCAACAAGCGGAACATTTGTTACTGCACCATTATTTACAACAACTTATTTTCAGGCCTATATAACAGGTTGCGGCGGACCATTAGCTTCGAATGTGGTTAATGTAGTTGTAAATCCTACTCCGACAGTAACTGTAAATTCAACTTCTATATGCGCAGGCTCAGTTGCAAACTTAACAGCAAATGGCGCTACCAGTTATGTTTGGTCGGCAGGCGCCAACTCTACAGGTGTAAATACGGCATCAATGAATCCGATGACAACAACCAATTATACTGTTACCGGAACTACAGCAGGTTGTACAGGAAGTGCAGTTGCAACAGTAACTGTAAATCCTATGCCTGTTCCTACTGCAACTAATAACGGACCAATTTGTACAGGTGGCGTTTTAAATTTAAGTTCAACAGGTGGCGGAACATATTCATGGAGCGGACCAAGTTCATATTCATCAGTTATGCAAAATCCTGTCATTTCTCCTGCTGCATTAAGTAATGCAGGCAATTATATTGTTACAGTTAATTTAGCGGGATGTACAGCTACTGCACAAACAAATGTTTCCATATTCACACCAACAGCTTCTGCGGCTAATACCGGACCATATTGTGCCGGGGGAACGGTTCAACTTAGTTCTTCCATTGGTGCAGGTTATACATGGACCGGTCCCGGTTTCTCGAGTGCTTTACAAAACCCCAACATTGCTAATGCGCCTTCTGCCGCAAGTGGTTTGTATACAGTTGTAATTAATTTAGGTTCTTGTACAGCAATGGCAACAACATCGGTAACTGTAAATGCCCTACCTACTCCATTAATTTCGAACAATACACCAATTTGTATTCAGAATCCTATCAACTTTACAGGCGGTGGCGGAACAAGCTATGCGTGGGCAGGTCCCGGTTTTTCAAGTTCTTCACAAAATCCAACTATTCCTGTTTCAGGTATGACCAATAACGGAACTTATACATTAACTGTAACTGATGCTAATAATTGTACAAACACCATTACAACTTTGGTTGTTATCAATCCGCAACCAATAGTTTCTGCGTTCGGTGCAACTGTTTGTCAAAATGCTTCACCAAGCATCATTTCAAACGGTGGTACTACTTATGCTTGGAGTGGTCCTGGTGGATTTACTTCAAGTTTGCAAAATCCAAATTTCCCAAGTGCTGTTCCTGCTAATTCAGGAGTTTATACGGTTTTAGTTACCGATGCAAATACTTGTACCAATACAGCAGTGGCAGTATTGCAAGTTAACGCTGCTCCTGTTGCAAACATTGTAACCAACAGTCCGATTTGTATCGACCATTTATTAAGTCTTAATGGAACAGGTGGCGTTTCTTACGCGTGGAGCGGACCTAACGGTTTTTTCTCTTCTGCACAATCACCTACTATTATGGCTAACACAACTGGCTATACCGGAAACTACGCCTTAACTGTAACAGATGCTAACGGATGTACAGGCTCGACTACAGCACCCGCGGTTGTTAATCCAATTCCAAATATTAATATTACAGCTGATAAAACCGCTGCTTGTCCTCCCTTATGTTCGCAATTCAGCTTTAACAGCACTTCACCTGTACAAGCTTATGCTTGGAGTTTAGGTAATGGTGTTTCGGGAAGCGGCAGTAGTGGACAAACTTGTTACAATACGCAGGGAACTTATACCATTAATGCGGTGGTAACTGATATTTACGGCTGTAGTAATGTTGCAACATTTACTGTTGAAGTATATCCTAAACCGGTTGCTGATTTTAATTACGCGCCTATTAAACCAATTGAAATGGTTGAAGAAGTTCAGTTTACTGATGCTTCGTATAACGGCACTATCACCACCTGGAACTGGTATTTCAACAACACAGCGCAATGGACTTCAGTACAACAAAACCCTGTTTACACTTACGAGCATGCCGGTGAATATCCGATTGCATTAATAGTAAAAAACAGCCACGGTTGTTATGATACCATTATTAAGAAAATTGTAGTAGGTGAAGATTACGGAATTTATTGTCCGAATGCCTTTACACCAAATGCTGATGGTTTAAATGATGTGTTCAGACCAAAAGGATTTGGAATTACGAAATATAGTTTAATGATCTTTAACCGCTGGGGCGAAAAAGTGTTCCAATCATCTAACATTGAAGACGGATGGGACGGTAAATTCCAGGGCCGTGGCGGACCTATTACCGAAGAAGGAACTTATACCTGGTTAATTAATGTGACCAACGTTTACGGTAAGGCGCATGAATTAAAAGGGCACGTTACCTTAATTAAGTAAACAAAATAATTTTTTTTGAAAACCCTGTGATGAACTCACGGGGTTTTTGTTTTTAGAGCCGTTTCTTTTTTTACTTTTAAAACAATTAATACAACCCGAAATAATTACCTGCCCTCCGTTACCATGTTAAGGGGTATTGCATCACTGATGGTTTGTCTCGTGCATTTTACAGGAACTATTGGTGAGGGACTATTAAAAGATATTGGTGCTTTCGGGGTTTACGGCGTACAGATATTTTTTA
>JAHEYE010000323.1 GCA_023251695.1 Sphingobacteriaceae bacterium
CGCCACAATATTATAGCCTTTATCTAAATCACCATTCAGTTTTATCCAACCTCCAAAACTTCTTTTTTGTCCGATAGGATTCCGTACCATATCGCAACCCTGACAATGCGTATCAACGTGTGTTTGACTTTCGCGTTCGCCTTTCAGTTCCATAATATCAATTTCTTCATTGGGAGAACCGCCGTATAACCAAAACGCCGGCCATAAGCCTTTATCTGAAGGTGCTTTAAATTTAATTTCATAATATCCTTTTAAAAATTTCCGTTTACTTTGAATCAATCCGGATACATATTTAAAATCACGTTTGTTCATTCCTTGAAAAACACCTTTTCCAGATTTAATAGAATCCTTGTCTCCCATCCAATCAATCAGGCGTTCATTAACATTTTGTTTCTGGCAGGTAATATAAAGATTTCCATTTTTTACTTCATGGTTTTTATACTCTGAATAATATTGTTGCTCTTTATTGGAAGTAATACTTCTTGCCCAACCATACCAACTGTTCCATTTTTCTTTTGAAATTTCAGCATCAGAAAATTCATCACCATCCTGATAGTTATAAGTAATTACCGTGTCCTTATTTATCTGCCAAAGAATTTGTGCATTGGACATAATTGTTCCCAAAATAAAAATGATGCTTGAAAATAATTTCATGAATGTTTGTTTTTTAATTCGGCTCTTAACTGGCTTGATGTTTTAGTGCTTCCGTCGTGGCTCCATCCCGGTGGACCAAAAACATAAAGTAATTTCGCTTTTAATGTTGGGGCTTTACGGATGTCCATAAAAATATTTTTCCATTCGTGAAAAACCATCTTTAATGGGTTGTAGGTTTTGATATTAGTGGTTAAGCCGAATTTTACTTTTTCATTAGCTTCTTCCACTTGGAATGTTCCAAACAACTTATCCCAAATAATTAAAAGCATCCCCATGTTTTTATCGAGGTACTTCACGTTGCTCCCATGATGAACACGGTGATGCGATGGTGTTACGATAATATATTCCAAAAAACCCAGTTTATTAATGGATTGGGTATGAACCAATATTCCAAATATCTGGGTTGCGGCGTAAATAAACATCACGTCAATTCCTTTGAATCCACACAAAACAAGTGGAATAAAATAAATGAAACGATACAGCGGTTGAAATACTGAAGAGCGGAAACCAACAGTTAAATTAAATTCTTCACTGCTGTGATGGGTCACGTGCACCGCCCAAAATAAACGGCAATAATGGTCGACCCGATGCAACCAGTAATACATAAAATCTTCCGCAACCAATAAAACAGTCCAGTAAACAATTACATTACTTATTTCAAAAAATTTAAATTGATAAAAATAATTGAGCACGAGGAGGCAAATTCCCCTTACTAATATATCCAAGCCAAAATTTAATGCTGATAAATAAATGTTGGCGAGAATTCCTTTGCCAGTGTAGTATTGTTTATTCTGGAAATAACTGTAAACCAATTCACCGCCAATTACAACAAAGTAAATTGGTAGCGAAACCATAATTAATAAACTTTCCCTGAATTCTTCCTGCATAATTTCCTATGCAAATGTAAGAAATTCTTAATCTTACCTATAAAGCCCAAGCGGGCCTTTTACAACATCCCCGGTTCCATCAGCGGCTCTGTAAGTAATAATATAGAAGTAGGTACCTGCTGAAGCCGGTGTTCCTGACTTTGTGAAACCATCCCAGCTTCCGCCAATTCCATCCCATTCAAACATGCGTAGTCCCCAACGGTCTAAAATAACACAATGGAAATCGTTAATGCCCGTACCATCGACTTTAAACACATCATTCTTATTATCACCGTTTGGCGTAAATACATTCGGAATGTTTATACTAACCGGCTGAATAATATCAACGCATTTTGTGAGTGAATCCGTACAACCCAAAGTAGTGGTAGGACTCACCATTTTTATACAATAAGTTCCGCCGCTATTGAATGTGTGGATAGGGTCCGGTGCATTAGTTAAAGATGTTCCATCACCGAATGTCCAATTACCGCTTAAACCATAACTTGTGAAAGAGATAGCACTATTAACCTGATAAGGGATACTTCCTAAAACATCAAATGTTACTGTATTAACCGGTAAGAATGAAAGTGTAACTACGGTACTTGATGTGACAGAACATCCTGACAAGTATATTCCAATTGCAGTTACAGTATAGGTTCCGCTTAACGAATAGCAATGTGTAGTTGCTGTAGTTGTACCTGTTGCATCACCATAATCAAAAGTAACAGGACTATAACCGCTTGTTGCCGAGAAATTACTGCAGCTGCCCGGACAGAATGGTGAAGGGTTTACCATATTAATAAATAATGGAGGAGCAACATTGACATTCACTATTGCGGTTGTCGAAGTTAAGCAAGAACCGTTTGCTCCATCAACTGTATAAGTTGTAGTGATAGTTGGAGAAACTACGATGCTCGAAGTTGTTTGTCCGCCCGGCGACCATGTATAATTTGTAGCGCCATTTGCCGTTAGTGTTGCAGAGCCTCCACAAATAGTAGGGCTGTTAACCGTTAGCGATGGTGTTGGTGTAACAGTAACATCAAAAGTTGCTGTGTTTCCGCATCCTGCTGCTTCACCAACAACAGAATAGGTTGTGCTCACAGACGGTGTGGCAATAAATGTATTTCCATTTACACCAGAAGGAACCCAGGTATAGGTTGTAGCACCGCTTGCAGTTAATGTGGCTATTTGCCCTGAACAGATGGCTGAGCCAGCAATTGTAACCGTAGGCGAAGGATTAACCATTACGGATGTTGTTCCGCTTCCTGTACAACCGGGTGCAGAAAAATCAGCTGTATATGTTGTTGTTGTTGGCGTCACAACAACTGTATTCGTATTAGCACCTGTGTTCCAGGTATAAGAAGTTGCACCGCTTATCGCTGTGAGTGTAACAGATTGACCTGCACAAAGCGTCGGGCTATTAATTGAAACCGTTAATGATGAACCTACCGTAATATCAACAGTTGTAGTTGATGTACATAAACCATTCGAACCTGTAACTGTATAATTGGTTGTAGAAACCGGACTGGCTGTAAATGAACTTCCCGTTGCATTTCCGGGATTCCAGGTATAAGAACTTGCGCCTGTTGCATTAAGTGTTCCGGTTCCTCCCGGACAAATCGATATCGGCTGCACCAATAGTGTTGGTGTAGGAGTTACAGAAAGGGTGAAAGAAGCCGTGTTTGTACATCCTGC
>JAHEYE010000105.1 GCA_023251695.1 Sphingobacteriaceae bacterium
CACCTTTAGTACCATAAAAAATTTACAGGCTGATTTATCGTCCGGCAAAACAGACTGTGTTTCACTTGTAAATGAAGCATTAAAGAACATTTCCGCAAAAAAGCAGCTTAATGTTTTTTTGGAGGTATTTGAAAAGTCAGCTTCAGAGCAAGCTCAAAAAGTTGATGCGAAAATAAAGAACAAAACTGCCGGAAAGCTGGCCGGGGTAATTATTGCTTTAAAAGATAATATCTGTTACAAAGGGCATAAAGTTTCTGCCTCCTCAAAAATACTGGAAGGATTTGAATCCCTTTATTCTTCAACTGTTGTTGAGCGTTTGTTGGCTGAGGATGCAATTATCATAGGGCGTACCAATTGCGATGAGTTTGCAATGGGCAGCAGTAACGAGAATTCGGCCTTCGGAAAAGTTTTAAATCCGGTAAACGAAAAATATGTTCCCGGTGGTTCATCGGGGGGAGCGGCAGCTTCTGTTGCGGCAGGATTTGCACATGTTGCTCTTGGTTCAGATACAGGCGGGTCTATCCGTCAGCCCGCTTCTTTTTGCGGCGTGGTTGGATTTAAACCGACTTACGGTAGAGTTTCGCGCTGGGGTTTAATTGCCTACGCTTCTTCCTTCGACCAGATTGGTCCGATTACAAAAACAGTTGAAGATGCCGCTTTAATTATGGAAGTGATTGCAGGTGCAGATGAATTCGATAGTACAGCTTCACAAAAACCTGTTCCTTCTTATTCTTCTTTAGGAGAAAGTAAAAAATATAAAATTGCTTATTTAAAAGATTGTATTGAAGCAGATGGTTTAGACCCTGAAGTAAAAAAAGCTGTTTTAAATAAATTGGAGGAATTTAAAAAAGCAGGTCACACCATTGAAGCCGTTGATTTTCCTTATCTCGATTATTTAGTGCCCGTGTATTATGTATTAACCACAGCCGAAGCTTCGTCAAATCTTTCACGTTTTGATGGTGTACATTACGGTTACCGCACAAAAAACGCAACGGATTTGGAAAGTACTTATAAAAAATCGCGCAGCGAAGGTTTTGGTAAAGAGGTAAAACGCCGTATTATGCTCGGTACTTTTGTATTGAGCGCAGGTTATTACGATGCTTATTATAGCAAAGGACAAAAAGTAAGAAAATTGCTTCAGCAAAAAACATTTGAGATTTTAAAGAGCTACGACTTTATAGTAACGCCTTCAACGCCGGGCACAGCTTTTGAATTTGGCAAAAACAGTGCTGATCCAATTAAAATGTACCTCGAAGATATTTTCACGGTACAAGCAAACATTGCCGGTATTCCTGCAATATCGGTTCCGTGCGGTAAACATACCAACGGATTGCCAATGGGAATTCAAATAATGGCTAATAATTTCGAAGAGGGGAAATTGTTTGAGTTGGCTTCTACAATCTAACCGTAGGCCCCTTCGTCAAGCTCAGGGGTTTAGCTATCTTTAGTTTTTATTCGTGGTTCGGCAAGCTCACCATGACTTTCGGTTTAAAATAACACATATTAATAGTTATATTTTACATAGAATGCATCATTGAAACAGTTCTTTCGGAGGAAAGAGTCATGGTGAGCTTGCCGAACCATAACGAAATGTAAAAAAGAATTTAGCGCTGAGCTTGACGAAGCGCTATTGATTTCTCTCTGCAGTTTTCGGGCCGTCTAATTCAAGATTAATTTTTGTACCCGGAATAGATTCTATTTTCGATTCTTTAAACATATCTCCCCAAACAATTTTAAAAGGATTTTTTTGCATGTCGCCTCCGTCTTTCATTTCCCTGAACTCAATCAGAAATTTTTCTCCTTTACCTTTTTCCATTAAGCAGCTTTTAAACTTGTCGGCATTCGGATTTTCCTGACCCTTTGGCATAATAGCCTTGCAATTCCCGGGCGATAAAATACCAATACCATCTCCTTCATAAATGCATTCGCACTTAAGAATGGATTTATTGGTTTGCAAATCGGCTTTCTTAATGCTGAATTTAAATTTACCGGCAGTAAATTCGGTGGTGCTGACCGGTAATTTGGTATCATCCACTTTTACTGCTGTAACTCCCGCTACAATTTTATAAAACTTTTTTACTTCAACCGTGTATTTTTCTTCCTGAAAACCTTTTCCTTTAATGTTTAAGACCTTCCAGTTTTCTTCATTAGGCAATATGGTGATGGGCTTTTCCTTAGAGGTAATCTCCTGTGTTCCTATCCTGAAAATCACATCTTCAGGTTTAAAAATCAGATAATCGTTGGTTTTATTAAAAATGCGGATCTTAAATTTCGAAAGACCATCTTCGTTAATGGCATCTTCAATATATATTTTGTAATCGTCGGTGGTAACGGAGGTTTGCTTATAACAAAACACATATTTTGGGTCGATATGCTTTTTGGATTCCTGTGCCTGAACGAAATACGAAAGAGTCAGAATGAATAATAAAAAATGCTTTTTCATGGATTCTTATAATATACATGCAAAATAGCAAAATAAAGGCCAAAAACATCCTTATTTCTAAAAATTTTAGTCTTTTTTGGTATTATAAATTAATATATTTAACAAAAAAACAACCCTCTTATGAAAGCTAAAATATTTTTCTCATTCATGCTTCTTTATTGCATGTCTGATTTTGCACAAGTGCAATTAACGAATGGCCCGGAGTTAGATAACGACAGGGATAATAAAATGAACCGGATGTTAGGCGGAGATGATAATAGTTTCTATTGCTACCGTATCCGGAGTAAAGGAAAAGGAACTTCTTTCAACGTAGAAAAATACAATAAAAAAACATTGAAAGCGGAATTCTCGAAAGAAGTGAACCTAAGCGAAGAAGGGCAAACTAAAATTGAAGACGTAGAATATGCGGCCGGAAATGTATTTATTTTCAGACGTGAGTATGATAAAAAGGCGGACAAAATGACGCTGTTCTTCCAGACAGTTTCTTCTGCTGGTGTCGTGGCAAACGATTTAAAAGAAATATGTTCTATTAGCGCTGATCATTATGAATTTGTGGATTTTGATATTTTCCCAAATCCTAGTCAGACTAAATTTATTATTAAAGCATCTCATAAAGCGAATAAAGAAGACAGCTACAAAACCGATTTCATTTTAATGGATGCGACGGCTATGAAAAAAGTTTGGACCAAAACTGTTCCAATGAAATTGCACAGTAACGGTATTAATTTTGGGGCCGTAGCCCTGAGCGCACTGTTTGGCGGCGGCGTGCGTGGTGAAGCCGAAGGGGTTGGGTTTTTAGGTTTATATGTGGATGATAAGGATAATATTTATTGGGGTTACAACGGTCTTGCCAAAACTGCAACAGAAAAAGAAAAACGTTACCGCTTATATCTCTATACTTTAAATGCTGCTGATCAAAAAGAAAAACAATTAGAGTGTTTGTTCGATGACGATTATTTAGTAAGTGACATTGAATTTTCTAAAACAACAGATAACGAAGTTGTAATGGGTGGATTTTTAAAAGATGTGATTGAGAGAAAAGGCCGCGACCTTGTAAAATGCGGTATTTTCAGCTTCAAGATTAATGTTTCAAGCAATACAGTTACTTCTAAAGCCTTCAAGTTTTTTGATGATGCCATGTTAACTGCATTAGAGTCGAATGCCAGAAGGTCAAGATGGTTCAGATATAAATTAGACTATATTATTCCGGTTGGCGATGCTACCTATTATGTTGGTGAGCAATACAGCGAGACATGGGTGCAGAATACAAATAACAGCTATGGTTCATTTGGCGGCGCCAATAACGGTTACTGGGCTTACGAGTATATGGATGTCATTATTGGTAAATTAAATGCGAAGGGGGAGTTTGAGTGGATTAAAAATTCACCTTTACGTAACGCGATGCAGTTAAATAACGGGGCGCCTTCACACGTGTTTAAACAATATATAGCTTTAGCAACTTCAAAAAACCTTTATATTCTTAATGACGATCATCCAAAAAACATTGAGCGCTATGCCAAAGCAGATTTTGAACCCAGCGACTTAAAAACGGTAAGAGGTATTCATGGTTCTAATTTTGTATGTAATGTTGTTGCATTATCTGATGGAAAAGTAACCAACCGCGTTGTTTTAATGAAAAATGAAGATTATTGTTTTGCACCTATTCAGGAAAGAAATCCTTCTTTCATTCCACCAAGCGATTGCGAAATTTTTGTGCAGGGAAAAAACAATGAGATTTATATATATACTGAAGACAGGGGAAGAGACCGCTTTGGAATGATTAAATTTGACTAACAAAATTAAGCTCCTGTATTTGGCAGGAGCTTTTTCTGTATGAAACGTACTAAATATAGTTTGCTTTTTCTGATTTTTTGCAGTTCTCTGTTCTCGCAGCAAGACCTTGCAAAGAACTATTCTCCTTTAAAGTCGAAAGGAGATTTACCTGAAATTTTTACCCAAAGCATCCGGAAAGTGGTGAGCAAAGATATTACCGAATTGTACAAAAGTAAGGAGAAAGATAAAAGTATAAAATCGGAATATATAACAGTGGCCAATTATGAAATTGAGCGTATTGTAAAAAGCGGTAATATTTTAATTAACGAGGAGGTTACGGGGTATCTTAATAAGATTGCTGATGTTTTATTGGCAAACGATACAGCTCTCCGTAATAAATTGCACATCTATGCATTAAAATCATTTGTTGTAAACGCGCACAGTTATGATAAAGGTTATATATTTATTGATCTCGGACTGATTGCCCAGGCCGAATCGGAAGCCCAATTGGCCTATACTTTGTGTCACGAAATATCGCATTACACAAAAAAACATCAGATAAACGGTTACGTTAATAACGAAAAAATAAACCGTGAGAATTACGACGGCAAATCCGATGAAGAAAAACTAATCAAAAAATGCGAGTATTCAAAAGATCAGGAGAGCGAAGCTGACACTGAAGGATTCAGAATGCTGGAAAGAAGTAATTATGATTTTGCTGAGGCGGAGAAAGATTTTGATGTGCTGCAGTATTCGCATTTGCCTTATGAATTGGTAGAGTTCAAGCCTGAGTTCTTAGAATCTAAGTATTTTAAAATCCCGGCAAAGTATTTGTTGAAAGAAGTTTCATCAATCAGAAATAACTCTAACGAGGATGATACAAAGCATACGCACCCGAGTACAGCAAAAAGAAAACAGGTAATAAAAGATCTCATTAACGGAAGATACAGTAATGGCAAGGCGAAGAACATAGTAGGCGAGAAGGATTTTTTGTATGTACGTGATTTAACACGTATGGAGTTATGCAGGTTATATCTTATTTACAGGGATTATCCGAACGCCCTTTACAGTGCTTATATTATGCAAAAGAAATATCCGGATAACGAATATCTTGCTGAAATCGTTTCAAAATCGCTTTTCGGATTAACACTCCGTTCGATGGGAAAATTAAATTACACCGACGATTCCTATCTCAGCGGCGGAATTCCCGGTTACGAAAATATTGAAAGTTACCCTCAGCAATTGTATCACCTGTATAATAAAATGCCGGGTAATGAGTGGACCATTATGTCGTTGAATTATGTTTACCGCGCGCATAAAAAATTTCCTGCTAACAAGCAAATCGGCGCTTTTGCAGATAGTTTATTTAAATGCATGGGTCAAATCCAATGGGGTATTGTCGATTTTGTTCGTGTTGATAAGAGTGCAGCGCCACCAAAACAAGACACCGTAAAAAAAGAGGAAGGCTCAAAATCGAAAACCGATTTAATTGCAAAAATTCAAAAAGAAAATAATTACAAAAATTATGATACAGCTTATTATAAAGAAGTTTTTGTTGATTTATTTACAACGGATACAGAATTCACCGGTAAATTTCCAGGAAGCGGTTTAGCTTATCAAAGCAGTGGTTTCAGCGATTACCGTTCCACCAAATACAATACTACAAAGAGAGGAAAGAAATCAAAAAAGAGAGAGTTTATTTCCTCGAATCACAAAGTAGATAAAGTGATTCTTCTCGAGCCATTTTATCTAAAATCAAATCCAACAAAGAGCGACGAATTATCATACATCACTTCCGATGAAAAACAAGAGAAGTTGGTAAAGACAATTAATAATTGCGCACAAAAGCAAAATTTCAGCATTGTAACGCTTGATCCGGGTTTACTTAGTTCAACCGATGTTGGTAAGATGAATGATTACTCGGTGGTGATGGATTGGTTTAATGAGAAATATGACGCCGACATAAGAGAAAGCTATCCTATACTCAATACGGATGATGTGGATGGGCTCATTGCCAAGTATGGCACCCGCTACGTTTTGAAAATGGGAATTATTTCTTATAAAATCGGTTTAACAAGAAAGCGGACTTATTATTATAGTTTCATTTATGATTTAAAAACAAACGAGATCGTTTATAAAAAATATGAGGCTTTCAGGGATAATGATTCAGCTGATTTGATTAATGCAAAAGTTTACCAGACGTTTTACGAATTAACCCATTCAAAGTAATGAAAAGACTTGAAGTCATAGTTTTGTTGGTTATGCTTTTTGCATATCATTCAAATTGCCAGTCGACCGGTTTTATGGGTAAAAGGGTAATGGCGGGTTACAGTTTTAATACGAGCCCGGCTTTTTTTGGTGCGAATGCAGATAATGAAACTATTCTGGGAACAAATGGTAGCGCATATAGCGGTACAGCTGCTTTTAACATTATACATGAAGGATTTCTTGAAATTGCTCCTTCAAGTAAATGGGAAATTGGATTTTCATGCAGGTACTATAAAACAGCCTATGATAATGCGAGAGATTTTTACACGCTTAATGGCGGTTATATCTATTTTAATGATGACAGGCCTAGTGGATATTATGATATAAGAGGCTTGTCTTACACATTATATTTCAGATATTTTGGGGCGCGGTATATTGCCCCTTGGGGAAGATACATGATGTTCGGACCCGTTATCAATACGATGAAAACAACCTACGATCCTGCAATAATGCATGCAAGTGCTCAGGATAATTCGGGATACATAACCCAAACCAAAAATATTACAGATTTTGGACCAACGGAGCAGGATTATAAAGGAGTAAATATAATGTTTGGTGCAGGAAGGTCAAGAATGATTGCGAACCGCGTAACTTTGGATTATGGTTTTAATACTCATTTACTTTCGTTGATTTCCGGTCTTTTTGATGTTGTAGGAATGACCCCGGGTTCTTATAGTACTAATGTTGATAATACCAATTATATAGCGAAAACAGTGCGGGGCAGGGTGAGAGGCGTTAACCGCTTCAATGTGTTTATAAAAGTAGGGATACTTTTATTTTAGTCTTGCGCTTAATTTATTTTCAACCGGGTAAGCGTACATTTTTAAAAGCAGATTCCGTATCAGTTCACTTTCTCCTTCCGGTGCATTTATTCCTTTGCTGAGATAAGAAAGGAAATTTTCTTTTTCAATCTTTGAATAGTTTGTTTCAAAAACATTGGTTTGATGATGAAGGTCGTAAGCTATGTAATTAACAGGATTTAGTTTAAAATCAGTATAGATGCGTCTATCAATAAGAGCCGAGAGTTGTTTAATTTTTTCATTGTCGTTAACCAATTTATTTATTTCTATTAACTCTTCCTGAATCGGTTTGCCGAACGTTAAATGAATTTTACCCTTTGGCTGTTTAATACCGGTGATAATACTATTTAAATCTTCGCCCTGGGCTTTTATATATTTACTGTGGAGATCTGACAAATATAATTCCTGAGCCTTTAAAAAATCACAAGGCTCGTATTCATAACTGATGGTTACGGGAACAATATTTAATTCGGAAAAATTGTGTAAAAAATCTTTTCCCCCACTCATGCCCAGCATTTTCAACAAACCTGTTTGCGTTTGGTCGTTACCGTCTTTAGTTCGCCCATTACGTTGGGCAATCCACACACTTGTTTTTTTATCAATAATGGTATGACGGATGTAAGCGCTTAATTGTTTGGAAATATCATAAAGCTCTTTTGCATTCCCTTCACGTTTAACAGTGAACATCCTGTTCATACGGCCAAAATCAGTAATAAAACCCTGGTCCATTAAATTACTCCCGAAAGTAATTTCAGATGTTGCAAAATCCTCTTTCTCTAAAATAATCTGAAGCAATGCACTGTCTAATAAAATATCGCGGTGATTGGCAATATAGAGGTGAGATTTATCTTTATCTAAATTCTCAATGCCGCTCCAGCTTAAACCCGTCGAACTCATTTTTACAATACTCCAAATGGCATGCGACATATAACCCGTTTGGAAATCGTAGATATTTTTTGTGTTATGTGCTTAGCTAATGCTTCGTCTTTTGTTATGCCCGGCCACAGATAAGATACCAATTGAAAATACAAAGGGTCGCCCGACATGCGGTGCATAATTTGAGTTGCTTCGCTGTCGTAAAACGGACGGAGTTCTTCGAAACTATACTCTTTTGCAAAGTCTGATATGTGTAACGGTTTTTCAACCGTAAATTTTTTCATCATAATGCTTACTTTTTTCTCCTGTCAAAAAATGTAATGGCTTTACGGCTCATTTCCGGAAATTGCATTTTTGTTATGTTCTCCGGTGTATCGGTTTTTATATCAGGTGCTACACGCAATTTAGCCCTGAAATGATCTTTTAATTCTTTTTCAAAATTTTGTGGTGGATTATTTACACCAACTGTAATGCTGATTTCGTCGGTATCAATATCATTCGTGTAAACTTCTACAATGTAATTTTTTACGTAAGAAACATTGTTTAAGATGTCGTACAATGAGGGCGGGTATAAACTGGTGCCCTTGAATTTTATCATGTGTTGTTTGCGCCCTAATATCGGACTCAGCCGCATGGTGTTTCTGCCGCAGCTGCAGGTTTGCGTGTGCGCAATGCAAATGTCGCCTGTTTTAAAACGAAGTAATGGCATGCCTTCCACGCCCAGTGTGGTAAAGGTTAATTCGCCCGGCTCTCCAGGTTTTACAGGCTTATTGGTTTCATCCAATAATTCAACAATTAATAGTTCCGGATGATGATGTCCGCCTTTTCCTTCACCGCACTCTGTAAACGCAGCGCCCATTTCGGTGGAAGCATAAGTGCTGAATAAGGCAACATTCCACTTTTCTGTTATCCGCTTTCCTAATGTGTTCAATGAAAAGTCTTCATTACGTATGCTTTCGCCAATACAAACTATTTTTTTAATGGAACAGTTTTTGTAATCTATGTTATTCTGTTCGGCAAATTCAATCAGCTTTAAAATAAATGATGGAACAGCAATCGCTATGGTTGGCTCTAAACGCTTAATGGTGTCCCACTGAAATTCAGGCATACCATTACCAACACGGATAACCCCGGCACCCATTTTTTTTATACCTAAAAAATAAGCAAGTCCGGCCATAAAACGGCGGTCCAGGGTGGTCATCAATTGAAAAATATCATCGCTTGTTGCACCGGTACAGGCCAACGAAATATTTTCATTGTATGCCAGACGCTCCAGATCTTTTTCAGTTAAAGCAAAGGTGAGCGGGTCGCCAAGTGTACCGCTGGTGGTTACATAATCAATTATCTGATTGGGTTGAACGCAAATAAAATCTTTATTGAATTTATATAAATCATCTTTGGTTGTAACCGGAATTTTGAGAAGGTCGGCAAGTGTATTAACTGAACCTGCATTAATGCCGTTCGCCTTGAATAAATTTTTGTAATAAGTAGAATAGGAAATAGCATAAGCAACCAGTTCTTTCAGTTTTTTTTCCTGAAATAATTTTATTTCTTCAGCGCTGCTTTTTTCTATGGTGGGAATAGACATGTTAAATTGGGCTTTCCAAAGTATGAAAATATAAAAAAATTATCAAATGTGCTTCAAATGGTTAAAACAATACATCATGTCTTTTTTAATCTTGTTTTTCTCTTTCACGGATGCAATATCTTTAACCAAAGCCTTCTTGTAATAATTAAAAGCTGTTTCGTAATTGTATTTCGATTTGTAGTAATCGCCCAGAATCTGGTAGGTATAATAACCGAGCGGATTACTCTCAATAAAAGCGGATTCAAACTTACCGTTCAGGTAAATATAACCCGGAGCCCTGGTAATAAACTGAATGTAATCTTTTAGATTTTTAAAACGGATGAATTGAAGATATTCTTTACTTTTAAGGAAGCTGTCTTCCGGAATGTTTAGTGAGTCGGAAATAATTTCTTCATCTTCTTCCAACTTTGTATAATCTTTAAATACTTTGTTCAGATCGT
Organism: Sphingobacteriaceae bacterium; assembly: GCA_023251695.1. Lineage (GTDB taxonomy): Bacteria > Bacteroidota > Bacteroidia > B-17B0 > Aurantibacillaceae > JAHEYG01. The sequence continues at coordinate 10,189 of JAHEYE010000105.1, forward strand.
AACAAACGAATTTGCCACATTGGTAGGGTGGAGTTGAGACCCACATCAAACCACTTTTTGGTTTAAAAATAACACCGTGATGTGCGATCAGTTGATTCATGGCCTTTTCATTACAAAAGCCAATATCTTTTTCATTAATACCTTTTTGGTTACGTAGAATCGCAGCGGCACCGGTATAATCGATTTTACTTTTTTCAGATAATAATTGCTTTAATCTTATTTTACGGTAGAGAGAAGAGCTTTCGTTCAGATTTTTTAAATTGGATAATTCATTTGAAAATTCCTTTCCCTGATAATGGTTCGAGCATTCAATTTGATTACTACCTGCATCATAAACATCCATGGCACTTGGTGTTTTTTCAATAATGATAGCTTTGTTGTCGGCTCCGCTTCCAATAAGAAT
>JAHEYE010000324.1 GCA_023251695.1 Sphingobacteriaceae bacterium
AATATAAATTACAGCATAAAGGCATGGGAAATATTTTCCGTGACGGATGGATTGCGGATTATCCGAGTCCTGAATCATTCCTTTCTGTATTTTATGGTGAGCCTGTACCGACAGATACCGCTAAAGTATCTTATCCGAATACACAGCGTTATGTAAATAAAGAGTTTGACAAATACTATAAAATGGGCCGCGATGCGAGACAGAAAGACAGCTCTTATGTTTATTTTATGAAAGCAGAACAGACATTAATGAATGATGCACCGCTTATGGTATTATGGTACGAGAGTAATTACAGATTAGTAAGTTCAAAACTGAAAAATTTTGTTGTAAATCCTTTACGTTATTTTGATTTAACAAGAGTAATGATTGGCACACCGGAGCCGATTGACAAGAAGAAATAGGCGCCCTGCAATTTCGGGGTGACAGAAAAAATAATTAAACCCTCCGGTAATGCGGAGGGTTTTTAATTTCAGCATTGCAAAATCATTACGAAATATTAGGCGTATCTTCAACGGCAAGCACTGCCGAAATAAAAGCGGCTTTCAGGCAGCAGGCAAAACTGTATCATCCCGATAAAAATCCCCACGGAAAAGAACAGTTCGGAAAAATTTTATTGGCGTACGAAGTTTTGGTAGATTCTTCACGCCGCAGACAATACGATCTGAAATTAAAACATGGTAGTGACAGCTACAGCTCAAAAAAAACGGCATCGAAACAAAAAGAGTGGGGATTCAGCGATGAAGAATTAAAACGCCGGCAATATTATAAAGAACATTACAAAAAGGAATATGAGCGTTATACAAAAAGCGGAAGCGTTCCCAAAAAAACATATAACGAGTACAAATACATTCTGTTTGCCGCTCCCCTTGCGGTTGGCTTATTAATGTTTATTATTAATTCGTATGAGCAAAGCGCCGCTGCTGAAGAAGAAAAAAAGACTATTAGTATTCCTGAAAAGAAAGATGAATTAAAAATGACCGATGATCCTTTTACAATTTATTTTAAAAATCCGGTTTTTGATACGGCGGCTAACCGGAGTTTAACCATAAAAAATTTCAGTGGTAGCGACTTGGTGATTGATTTGTTTGACGACCGGAATAAGTTTGTGAGAAGTTGTGTTATTAAATCCGGATTTTATGTTGAGCTTGGCCAATTGCCCGCAAAGCTGATAGATCTGAAAATACTCAGCGGCAAAAACTGGAACAAGCAGAAAACACACAAAGGGCTAAGTGTAATCGGCGGATTCAGCGATCATGAAAATTACAGCATTCTCAATTCAAAACAAACAAACGGATTGAGCATAACTATTGATGATAGTGCTTTAAAAAATCTGGATAAAATTGATGAGAAAGAATTTTTCAGACGGAATTAATTCAGCTGCTTCGATTTTTTGATTTCAAAACCAAAATCCATTATTAGCGGTAAGGGATCAGTGCGCATGGCTTGTTCAAAAGTAAACTTATACTTTCCTGCCAACGGAAAGCGGGTACTTTGTTTGAGTGGGATTGTAATGTCGAAAATATCACCCGCACCGTTTCCCATCCATTCGCCTTTCTGATTGGCAAGAATGCACTCAAGCGTATCACGTGTAACTTTACCATCAGGATAAGTAGTAGTAAGAAACAAATATAAATTACTATAAGGATAAGCATCGGCGTGTCGTACCATAACGCTGATATCGTGAAACGAATTGGGATCCGTCATATCCATATCAAAACTCACATTATTTTTCGAAAACCATTCGTTGTTTTCGAAATTTTGATATTTGCTGAATACGACATTGTTGCCGCAGGAGGTTAAAAGTAGAACAGAAAAAAGCAGAATAATGTTTAGCCATTTAAACTTTATCTTGATCCTTAAATCTTTCATCTTAATACAAAACTAATTATCCTTTGGCTTATTGGTGTCGTTGTCGCCTTTGTTGTTATTTGGTTTATTACCGCCGCCTTTATTATTGTTAGGCTTATTATGAGTTGGTTTGCGGTGTTGCTGATTGCCTGATTTATTATTCGGATTGGTATTCTTCTGATTTGGATTCGTATTTTTATTATTCGGATTCGCGTTTTTGTTATTCTGATTACCGCCTTTGTTACCCTGCTGTTTTTTGTGTTTATTTTTGTTCTGATTTTTTTGCCGGTCGAAACGCGTTAAACTGTCTTGCCCAACTACATTTTCAAAATCAGGTTGTTTAACAATTGCAACGGAACTTAATTCTTTAAATTCAGGGAGGTCGGCTGGTTTTTCGCCTTTCTCATTCATCGCCAAAACTTCTTTCACCCTTGCAATGCTTAAAGGAATAAACACATCGGGCTCGGTGGTGTACGACCACCAGATTAAGCGTTTAAAAATATCGGTCTTCTGTAAAAATGCATCACCTTTTAGTGTATGCAAACGTTTGCCGTCAATCTGTGGAAATTCTTTTAATGCATCCTGATAAGTATCGAGCTCATAATTCAAACAGCATTTTAATTTGCCACATTGTCCAGCTAATTTCATAGGATTTAATGACAATTGCTGATAGCGCGCTGCTGAGGTGGAAACCGTTCTGAAATCAGTAAGCCAGGTACTGCAACATAATTCACGTCCGCAGGCTCCAATGGCACCTAAACGTGCTGCTTCTTGTCTTGCCCCAATTTGGCGCATCTCAATGCGCACTTTAAATTGTTCTGCTAAAACTTTTATTAATTCGCGGAAATCAACACGCTCATCGGCTGTATAATAAAATATAGCTTTTGATTTATCGCCCTGATATTCCACATCACTTAATTTCATTTGTAAGCCCAATTGCAAAGCAATAGTGCGCGCTTTGTACATCGTGGCGACTTCGAGTGACTGACCTTCGCGCCATTTATCAATATCCTGTTGTTTGGCTTTGCGGTAAATTTTTTTAACCTCTTCACTATCGAAATTCGCGCCCTTCTTTTTCATTTGCAGGCGGACCAATTCACCTGTTAAAGAAACAATGCCGATGTCATGTCCGGGGCTTGCTTCAACAGCAATAACATCGCCTACGTTTAAGCCAAGGGCGTTTACATTTCTGAAAAAATCTTTTCTTGAATTCTTAAAACGGACTTCTACCATATCGAAAGGCTTTTGTCCACCGGGTAAACTCATGTTTCCTAACCAATCGAATACATTCAGTTTATTGCACCCTCCGCCGGTTCCGCAGGAGCCGTTATTATTACAGCCTGCAGGAACGCCTGTTGATA
>JAHEYE010000106.1 GCA_023251695.1 Sphingobacteriaceae bacterium
AATTGGTATAATTTTGCCTCAGCTTAACATTATGCATAAAATATTAATAATAGGAGCAGGCCGTTCAACTTCTAGCCTTATTTCTTACCTTTTAAAGCAATCAGGCATTTATAATTGGCAAATTACGGTTGCCGACAGTAATAAGCAGTTAGCATCTGATAAAGTGAAAGGCTTTTCGAATGCTTCTGCCATTAGTTTTGACGTTACCAACGCAGTGGAGCGAGAAACGAATATAAAAGCCCACGATTTTGTTATTTCAATGCTTCCCGCTTTTATGCATGCTGATGTGGCGAGAGATTGTGTAAAATATGGTAAGCATATTGCAACTGCAAGTTATGTGAGTGCTGAAATGAAAGCATTAGATGCTGAAGCAAAACAAAAAAGCTTATTGATTTTAAATGAATGTGGTTTGGATCCGGGAATTGATCATGCATCAGCAATGAGAATCATTCATGATTTGCAAGCCAAAGGTGCCGAAATAATTTCTTTCAAATCCTATTGCGGCGGTTTGGTGGCTCCTGAAAGTAACGATAATCCCTGGGGCTATAAATTCAGCTGGAATCCGAGAAATGTTGTTCTGGCCGGAAAAGGCACTGCGCAATATCTTGAGGGAGGTGAAATAAAATATATTCCTTATAGTAATTTATTTACCAAGACAGAAACCATTGAAGTAAAGGGTTACGGAAAATTTGATGCTTACGCAAACCGTGACAGTATTGGTTATAAAGAACCTTACGGATTAAATACTATTAAAACATTGCTTCGTGGTACACTCCGGCAAGTAGGGTATTGCAAAGCCTGGAATGTATTTGTGAAATTGGGATTAACGGATGACGGACATAAGATTAAGAATGCAAATAAATTAAGCTATACACAACTCATTGATTCGCTTTTACCAAAAGGGGAGGGGACGACGCTCGAAAAACTGAAAACGTTTATGCAGGGCGATTGGGATGCAGATGTATTGGATAAATTAAATTATCTGGAATTGTTTGATGACAAAAAAATAAAATTAGCTGAAGGTTCTCCGGCGGAATTACTGCAAGATTTGTTAGAAGAAAAATGGAAGTTAAAGCATGGCGATAAGGATATGATTGTGATGCAGCATTTGTTTGAATACACATTGTCAGGAAAAAATCACAAACTCACTTCTTCACTTGTTGTTATTGGCGATGATGAAGAACATACAGCCATGGCAAAAACGGTTGGTCTGCCTTTAGCAATTACAGTGAAAAATTTTCTGACAGGAAAATTCAAATTAGCAGGTGTGCAAATTCCGACTATAGAAGAAATCTACGAACCATTACTGGTTGAATTGGAAGAATTAGGCATTGCGTTTTCAGAAAAAGAAGCTTAAGCTTTTTTAGCAGTTCTGTTTTTGAGGAAAGTGATAACGATAGGAAGAACAGAAACACCGATAATTCCCAAACAAACCATGTCAACATGTTTACTGATAAAATCAACCGTACCCAATAAATAACCGGCAGAAAGCAAACTTCCTATCCACAGGGCGCCGCCAACAACATCAAACACCAGGTATTTTTTGTAGCTCATTTCACTTACACCTGCAGCGAATGGCACGAAAGTACGGACGAACGGAACGAATCGGGCCATGATGATAGCTTTGGTTCCATGCTTCTCGAAAAATGCATGGGCAGCATCCAAATGTTTTTGTTGAACAATCGGCTTGCCTTTTAGTTTTAAATGAAAAACTTTTAAACCTATTTTACGGCCCACCCAATAATTTACATTATCGCCAACTACAGCTGCAATAAATAAAAGAATCAAGAGATACGACAAATTAAGGTGACCGGCGCGGGCTGATAGTCCTGCCATGAATAATAAAGAATCGCCGGGTAAAAAAGGCATGGCTACCAATCCTGTTTCAATAAAAATAATGAGAAATAATAAAATGTAGATCTGCGTACTGTACGTAGTTACGATCCATTCAAAATCTAAAGGAAATAAATGCCTGAATAATTCTACCATAAGATTAGTTGAGAGTTTATAGCTGAGTGTTGATGGTAATTGTTATAATCCTACATCTTCTATATACGCAAGAATTCCGCCTTTTAAGTTATATAAATTTTTAAAACCCAACTGTGTTTCAAGCGCCTGAATAACGGCAGCACTGCGTTTACCACTCCGGCAATGAATAATAACCTGCTTATCTTTCGAAATTTTATCTGCATTATCGATAACATCACCCATCGGAATTAATTCTCCTTTCAGATTCATGTCGTCAAACTCATGCGGTTCGCGAACATCAATTAATTGAAAATCGACTTTTTTATCGATCAGTTCCTTTAATTCTATCGCTGTTATTTCAAGCATGGTATTTTTATTAAATTGATTTAAATCACAAATTTAAGTGCTTTGTTTCATATTATCGGGTAAAAATGTAAAAAAAGTATCACCTCTTAGTCCCAATCTTAGAGTTTCAAGCGGTATAACATCATCCACTCCTATATTCCCAACGTTAACATTTGGGCCGAAAAGCTTCAGAAAGTAGACTTGTTGCGGTTTCTGAGGGGTTTCCCAGATAATATTCTCTAGTTTTATCTTATTTACGATACGGTTGATTAATAAAGTATGAGCACTTCCGTTTTTATGGAAAATACCCACATTTCCGCTTTCGCGGGCTTCAGCAATCACCTGACTCGCACCCGCATCCAATTCGGCCTGCATCATTTTTATCCAACGGGCAGGGTGAATAATAACGCCTTCTTCCTTAGAACCAACTTCCGACAGCACTGTGAAGTTTTTTGCCAACTTAGAAATGTAATCACATTTTTCCGTATGCTCTATATTAATACTACCATCTGATACTTCGGCCGAATCTAATTCCAAAGAAGAAATGAATTTGAAGTAGTCATCAAATTTATTGCGGATCACAAATGCTTCAAATAAGGTTCCGCCCACATAAACTTTAATGTTGTTTTTCTGGTACAACTTCACTTTTTCTTTTAAATTTTTTGAAATTACTGATGTACCGAAACCTAATTTAACGTAATCAATGAAGTCGGCACCCGTCTCCATCATGTCTTCTGCCTGCCGTATACTAATGCCTTTATCCATTACCATGGTAAGTCCTGATTTACGGGGCTTTTGACTGCGGTCGGGCAGAAAGGGTAAGTTAACGCTATAGGCCATATTAATTTTTAAATGAGTTTATTAATTCAAGAATTTCAGCATCATCTTTTAATGCCGGGGAATATTCAAATATTTCAGTGTATTTATTAAAATTCAATTCAAGCGCTTTGGTTAAATTTTCGATACCTTCATTACGTTTCCCGGTTTCGAGTAAGATGACTCCGAAACGGTAATACAATTCAGCAACATCCGGAAAATACTTGATGCCCTCTGCTAAGGTTTCGATACAATCTTTATAATAGCCGGCTTCATCAAGTAATTTGGCATAATCGAGCCAGACATCAAAATCAGAATACTCCAATTCAATCACTCTTTGAAAAGCCATCGCGGCCTCTTCGTGAAAACCAAGTTTTTGCTGCACTTCAGCAAACACATACCAATATTCGGGTTCATTCGGATTGATTTCAAGCGCCTTTTTTATATAGTGAATTCCTTCTGTTAAGCGGTTCATGGCATCCAGACAAACACCAATACCCAGCCATGCATCGGCGTGTGCAGCATCTATTTTTACACAGCGGTTGTAATTTTTTAAAGACTCATCAAACTCGTTGAGGTTTTCGTAGCACTCGCCTATATAAAAGTATGTATTGGCATCTTTTGTTTCGTACTTGAATGTTTCGCGGTAAACTTCAATAGCTTCTCGGTATTTTTCCAATTGCGCCAAGGAGTTGGCTTTATTAAAATAAGCTGAGCTGAATTTATCGTTAATAGCAATTGCGTAATCGTAAGATTCAATCGCTTTTTCAAACAAACCGAAACGGTTGTAAGCCAAACCTAAATTAAACCAGGCATAGTAGCTGTAAGGAAACTCATCAATGTAATCAATAAAAAAAGAAATGGCTTCCTCGGCTTTATTGGTTAAATCGTAACATAGTGAAAGCTCATTCAGCGCCACCTCATTTCTAGGATTTATCTTTATGGCTTTTTTTAAATAGTAAATCGCATCATCCGGTTTTTCTTCATTCAAAAACTCAACCCCTAAAGCAAGGTAAACTTCATCTTTATACTCAGCCAAAGGCAAGGCTTTCTTAAAGTTCTCAATGGCTTGTTCGCCTAAACCCATCTGACTATAAATATAGCCCCGCGCCATAAAGAGGTCGAAATTGGTATGTTCGATTTGCTCGATCTCATTTAATAAGTTCAAAGCTTCCTTGGTGTAATGCTGGCTGGATAAATATTGAGCCTGTTTTATTTTTATGCTGCTCGAATATGGAAATTGTTTCAAAGCAAAATCTAGCGCTTTTTTAACCATATCGTAATTTAGCCACTGAAAATAATAATCAATGATATCTTCCAATTCATCCGCATCAAAGAAAGCAGACGTGCCATTGGCTAGCATGTCTTCAAAACGCTTTAGAACTTCTTCAAAATCCTGTCCTTCAAAATCTTCTCCGTCAAACTGACTCATAAAAAGGCATCCTTGTTCACACAAAGTTAAGTTTATTTTTGATTTTAAAGTATTATGTTTTTAACAGAAAAAAGGCAATAATGTCAATAAAAAACCTAGCTAAAAAATGGCTGAGATTTGCAAGATGTTAACTTTACATCAAAATTTTTAAACTTGACACTAATTAAAAGTATTTCAGGATTCAGAGGCACCATAGGCGGAAAGCCTAATGACGGATTAACCCCTTTAGATATTGTAAAATTTGCTTCAGCTTATGGAGCATGGGTAATTAAGAATACAAAAAGCGGAATTCCAGCTGTTGTGGTTGGTCGCGATGCCCGCTTATCCGGTACAATGGTCAATAATATTGTCTGCGGAACTTTGATGGGTTTAGGAATTGATGTGTATGATCTGGAGTTGAGCACAACACCAACTGTTGAAATGGCTGTTACCGAATTAAAAGCCCAGGGCGGAATTATTTTAACGGCCTCGCATAATCCAAAACAATGGAATGCCCTTAAATTATTAAATAACAAAGGAGAATTTATTTCGGAAGAGGAAGGAAAGTTTATTCTCGCCCTTGCTGAAAAGGAAGAATTTAATTATTGTGAAGTAAATCATTTAGGTAAGTACACAAAAAAAGATGATCAGCTTCAGAAGCATATTGAAAAAATACTGAAATTACCTTATGTGGATGTAAAAGCAATTGCGGATGCTGATTTTTCGGTAAGTGTGGACGCAGTTAACTCAAGTGGAGGTTTTGCAGTGCCTGCTTTGTTGGATGCATTAGGCGTTAAGAAAATTCATAAATTATATTGCGAGCCGGATGGACATTTTGCGCATAATCCGGAGCCTTTGCCTGAGCACTTAACAGATTTATCGGCAGTAGTTATAAAAACAAAATCAAATTTGGGAATAAGTGTAGATCCTGATGTCGACCGTCTCGCTTTGGTTTGTGAGGACGGTGAAATGTTTGGAGAAGAATATACTTTGGTGGCTGTTGCTGATTATGTTTTAAAACATCATAAAGGCGGCAATACGGTTTCTAATTTATCATCCACGCGGGCATTGCGTGATATTACCGAAAAGAACGGAGGAAAATATTCTGCATCAGCGGTGGGTGAAGTAAATGTGGTGACCATGATGAAAGAAACAAAAGCGGTTATTGGCGGCGAAGGTAACGGCGGCATTATTTTACCTGAGTTGCATTATGGAAGGGATGCCTTGGTAGGAATTGCCATCTTCTTAACGCATCTGGCTAAATATGGTAAATCTGTTTCTTCATTACGGAAATCGTATCCAAATTATTTTATCTCCAAAAATAAAATTGAGTTAACCCCCGAAATTAATGTAGATAAAGTTTTGGATAGCATTAAGAACAAATACAACAAGCAGCCCGTTAATACGGTTGATGGAGTTAAAATTGAATTTGATAAGGAGTGGGTACATCTTCGTAAATCGAACACTGAACCAATCATCCGTATTTATTCTGAAAGCGCAACACAATCAACTGCCGAGACTTTAGCAAAGAAGATTATTTCAGATATAAAGGAAATCATTAAAAACTAGTAGGCAGCATTTAGTACGCAGTAGGCAGTGTTATTGTTTCCAAAATTAAAGCTCCCTCCTTTCTGCCTACTCTTTAGAGTCCAAAATTCCATCATTTTTAGATGAATTTCTATTGAAAAATCACGATATTTGTAACCGAATTATGACTAAAATCTATCTCGATAACGCTGCTACTACTAAGTTAGATGAAGAAGTTTTGAACGCTATGTTGCCTTTCATGCGTGAAGAATTCGGAAATCCTTCTTCCATTCATGCTTATGGACGGAAAACCCGTACTGCCATTGAAACAGCGCGTAAATCGGTCGCCAAATATTTAAATGTTTCCCCCGCAGAAATATTTTTTACATCAGGCGGAACTGAAGCTGATAATATGGCGATTTGTAAAGCCATTGAAGCTTACGGCATCAAACATGCCATCTCCAGTAAAATTGAACATCATGCCGTTGAACATACTTTGGTTACGCTTGAGAAAGAAGGGAAAATAAAAGTGAGCTGGGTAAATATTGACGATAAAGGAAATATTGATTTAAATCATCTGGAAGAGTTATTAAAAAATAATTCCCGCAGTTTGGTTTCATTAATGCACGCGAATAATGAAATCGGAACTTTACTGCCAATTAAAAAAGTAGGTGAGTTATGTGAAAAGTATGATGCTTTATTTCATAGCGATACGGTGCAAACGATGGGGCATTTTAAATTAGATCTTCAAAGTATTAAAATTCATTTTGTAGCTTGTGCCGGTCATAAGTTTCACGGACCAAAAGGATCCGGATTTATTTACATTAATCATACCGTAAAAGTAAATCCTTTCATCAATGGCGGTGCGCAAGAAAGGAATATGCGGGGTGGAACTGAAAACGTTTATGGAATTGTTGGTTTGGCTAAAGCATTTGAGTTGGCGAATGAACATATGGATGAACATCAACAACATATCCGTGACTTAAAAAATTATATGATGGAACAACTGAAATCTAATATCGAAGGAATGGATTTCAATGGTGAAACCGGGGAAAATTCATTATACACTGTTTTAAATTGCCGTTTCCCCTTACATTCTGATGCGGAGATGTTATTATTTAACTTGGATATAGCAGGCATCGCGGCCAGCGGCGGAAGTGCCTGTAGTAGTGGAAGCAATCAAGGCTCGCACGTATTACGCGGATTGGGTATTGATATGAACCGCCCCTCGGTTCGTTTTTCATTCAGTAAATACAACACCAAAGCTGAAATTGATAGTGTTGTTAAGAAGTTGAAGGAAATGTTTGCCGTAAAGGTGAAGGCTTAATTAAGCGTAAACCCAAAGAAATTCGTAATTTAGCTTAAGTATGAATCAAAAACCGGGTGGAACATTAAAGTTTTGCGGATGGACCAGCATCCTATTAATTATTTTCGGCCTATTCTTTAAAATCATGCATTGGCCGGGTGCAGGGGTTTGCGTAATATTTGGGTCAATTATTTTTTTGTTTTTTTATCTGCCTTTTTGGTTCAAAAGCGTTTACGTAAAAGAACGACGGGGTATTTTAATTTTTCAGTTTTTCTCTTTATTTCTTACCGGTCTGTGCATTTTATTTAAAATCATGCATTGGCCGGCCACCGCTATAGTATATTATGGTTGGTGGTATTATTGTTTATGGTTCGTTTTGCCTTTTTCTTTTTTCCTGTTATTCAAAGCGGGTAAAAAAACGACTACCGATTTCCACCTGATAATGGTGTATTATATATTAGGGATATTAATATGGGGCGGATTAACCGGTACAACTTATGCATCTAAATACACGGCAGGTTCGCTTTCGAAAAACGAAAAGCAACTGGAACAGGCCATTGAACACACCGGAACAAAAACTACAAGACTTTATGCACTCGCTGATCAGGATTCGTTTAAAATTGAGAATCCTGAATTATATTCGAAAGTTGTCTTATTAAACAGTTTTACAAAACAAACGGTCAACTATTTAAATTCTTTCTCTGCCCATTTAATTGCCGCTGCCGAAAAGGTGGATTCAATTGCAGCGGATACTTTATTAATAGATGAATTAAATGAGAGGGCAAATTCGGATATTCCAACTACTATCATTTGCGGCTGGGAGAATTCTCCTAGTACCGGTCCATTTTCCGGAAAGGAACTTCAGTCGGTAATTAATGCGTACCGCGACACTGTAATGACTCTGATTAATGGTGAAAACGAAACTTTTATCAAGGAAGGAATTAATCTGGATACCGAACCGGTGGTTTTTGATGATGGGGAAACGCAGGATTGGGTAATAGGAACTTTCAGAGGGGTGCCTTTGGCTGGTGTCTTGATAACAATTAAAACACTTGGGTATGAAGTAAAAAATGCAGAGGGACATATTTTAAGTGATGTAATTAATACCGCCGCTAAAAACAAGAAAGGGAATTTCGCCACAAAAATTGCTGACCTCGGATTATATTATGAAAATCAGAAAAAACAAAAAGATATTGAGTCGTTAAAAGATCAGCGTGAATTATCGCAGATAAAATTAGATTCAAAAAACGAAGAATTAGATGCTAAACAACAAACTTTGGTCTGGGTTGTTTTTGGCCTGATGGCATGCGGTATTCTTATTGTATATATTATAAGAACAAATATCCGACGCAAAAAAATAAATAAACAGCTAGAGCTACAAAAACTGGAAATTGAAACTAAAAACAAAGAAATTACGGACAGCATTAACTACGCAAAAAGAATACAGCAGGCAATTCTGCCTCCCGTTGAGATGATGTATGCAAAATTAAATGACGTATTCGTCTTGTACAGGCCCAAAGATGTGGTGAGTGGCGATTATTACGCATTTTTTGAAAAAGAAAAAGATATTTTACTGGCGGTTGCCGATTGTACAGGACACGGTGTGCCCGGGGCCTTCATGAGTATGATTGGAAGTGAGCAGCTGACAAAAATAATTGTAGAAAAAAATATCACTGAACCAGCAAACATTCTGAATGAATTACATAAGGGAATCCGTAATGCATTAAAACAAGATCAATCCAGCGGCGAAACACGCGACGGAATGGATATTATTTTGTGTAAATTGAATCTACAGAAAATGGAACTGGAGTATTCGGGTGCGAACAGACCTTTATGGATTGTGAGGGAAAACAAATTACTGGAAACCAAAGGGGACAAACAGCCTATAGGAGGCCTGGAGGCAGATTACAGAAAACCTTTTACCAATCACAAAATAAAATTACAAAATGGTGATTGTGTGTATATGTTCACCGACGGATTTGCCGATCAGTTCGGGGGAGATAAAGGAAAAAAATTCATGGTCCGGAATTTTGAGAAATTACTGCTCAGGATTTCTTCTAAACCGATGAAAGAACAACAGGATATCATCAGGGAGAATTACGATAAATGGAAAGGCGCCAACGAGCAAGTGGATGATGTTTTGGTGATCGGAATGAAGATATAAGTTAGCGTGTCAGTTCCGTGATAATTTCAGAATGTTGCGGGAATTCTTTTAATAATAAATCTTTTTTCGCCATTTCAAAATCCGCAAAATCAAATCCCGGCGCAACAGTGCATCCCACCAAAGAAAATTTACCTCCTTTTTCCACGCGCGAACCAAACCAATTTCCGGAGGGCACGCAGTATTGAAAATTCTTTTCTGAAAGTTCCGTTATTTTTAAATTACCGGTTTTAGTTATTTCAATTATCTCCAAAGCATCACCGGTGTAAAAGTGCCAGAGTTCGTCGCTTTTGATTTTATGCAAGGCTGAAAAATTTCCTTCCTCCAGTAAAAAATAAATGGCGGTACTGTAATTCCGATTCCCGGTTGCTGTGCTTACCGTGCCACTACTTCTGTAAGTCTCTTTATAATAGCCTCCTTCCGGATGGGCTAAAAGGTTTAAGGTTTCTATAAAGTATTTCGAATCCATTGAGTAAAGATATTTGTTTTTACAAATAATTAGTATACTTTAGTAAACATAACCCTTAAACTAATTTCATGAAAAAACTTTTACTCTTTTTATTCAGCCTTGCAATTATTAATACTGCCGATGCGCAGTGGATTATGCAAACGGCTCCAAGTGCAACAAACAATTTATTTTCTGTATTCTCCATTAACGCCAACGCTGTGTCAGCAACGGGTTTTACGGGCCCCATCCGTACACTCAACGGGGGAACAACCTGGTCGCAGAACATTACTTTGGGCGGTGTGAATACGTTTGAAGTACATACACGCAATCCGGTGAAATGGTATATCATGACACAAAATTCAAGCTGGTTCATGAAAATGGGATTTAGCAGTGTTACTTTAAATGGTGGTAAACCTGATAGTATTTTGTCATTACACTTCCGTGATTTGGCTTGTGTTTTAGCAGTAGGTACAGCCGGAAAAATTGAAGCCAGTTGCGATACCGGAGCTACCTGGCAATTGCGTTCTTCAGGAACGATACAGA
>JAHEYE010000325.1 GCA_023251695.1 Sphingobacteriaceae bacterium
CTTTTTTATCTTTAAAATAAATATTACCTAATCCGGCGTTAGAATTATTTACAAAAGAAGATTTAGGAAAATTATTTAATATTTTTTCGTAATAAACTATAGCGTTTTGATCTTCTTTTAATCCTTTCAGATAGGTTTCAGCAATTTCAAAAGTAGCAGCACTTAAATAGTTTGATTTCGGATAATTTGTTTCTAAATATTTAAGGTCATTTATTTTCTCATTGTAGTTTTTTAGTAAGCCGTTACAAAGTGCTTTTTGATAATAACAGTAGTCAACATCAATCTTGTTTAAAGCGATGGCTGTTTCGTAATAATCTGCCGCCTGGTGAAAATCCCGGTTCATGAAATAACAATCAGCCGCCCGTACATTCGCATCAGCAGTCTTGCTTATGTCAACCCCGCTTTTGTTCATGATGTATTTTCTGAATTCAATGTTTGCCGCTGTGTAATCGCCTTTTTCTTTGCGCTGGAAATAAGCATAACCTAAATTGTAATGTGCTTTTTCGTATTCGTTGAGGTTAATATTATTTATTTGCAATAAAAAGTTTTTCCAGGTGTCTATTGCCGTACCATAATCTTTTCTTTGATAGGAGATCTCTCCCAGCCAATAAGAAGATAAAGAAGTGTATAATTTATCCGCATTAATGCCCATAGCCTTCTTGAATTGTTTTTCCGCATTATCTAAATCAGCATTATTAAAATATTCAACTGCCCTGAAGAAAACCAATTTCTCATAAGTGCCTTTTAAAATCGGATCCTGGTTTTCCAAACTCTCCATGCTTTTGATAGCTCTGTCGTAATTTTTGGTTGTAGAATAAACATTGATTAAATATTTATAAGCTTCGTCTTTACGGGAAGAACCGGGATATTCTTTAATGTATTTACTGAAAGCGCGTACCGTTTCGTTAAACGGACTAAAATCTAATTCATAACTCAATTTAGCGAAACTGTAAAGCGCATCTTCAGTAATCTTTTTATCAAAATCTAAAGTGTAAGCAGAATAGAAAGCGTTTTTGGCTTTTGTTTTGTCGTTTGTTTTTAAATAACAATCCGCCAGATGGTAATGTGCATTCTGACTCATGCTGTCTTCTTTGGCTGTCGCTTTTTCTAAATAAATAATAGCATTATTGCAATCGTTTAATTTATAATAGCAGTAACCGATTGCGTAACTTCCTTCAATGTTTGAAGAGCCTATGTCAGTTTTCTTTAAGTAATCAAGCGCATTTGAATAATCTTTTAAGTTGTAGTAAGATTCACCGATCATTCGGTTGATTTCGCTTTTTTTCTGCACCGCGGTGCTGTCGTTCAATAAATCGGGCGCGCTTTTCACAACTTTATCATATTTTCCCTGAACAAAATAGATCTGAGTAATGTAATAAGGCACAACAGAACCAAACGTTTCATTACCCACTAATTTGGTAAATCCTTCAAGCGCTGTCTCATATTTTTTATCGAGGTAACTTAAATGCGAATAGTAATAAAGCGCGGGATAAATGTATTTATTGTCGACGTCTTTAATTTCATACAAATCTGCTTTGGCTTTTTCGGCATTTTTGGTCTCTATAAAACTGTAGCCCCTCTTAAAATATAATTCCGCCAGATCCTCTTTTGTTAAATCATAAATATCAACCTTGTCAAAATTCTTAATGGTTTCTTCGTATTTCTTTTTCCGGTAACTCGATTTCCCCAGATAAAACCAAGCCCCGTTTATTTTATTACTTTCCGGATGGGCTGTAATAAATTCACGCATTCTCCATTCACCATCCTTATGAAATAATTCAATTGCTGAAGCAGCCGCATAATACTCGGCATCAATTTTTAAAAGTTTAATCCCAGTATTTGAATTTAAATAATCAGTGAAGCTTTTTTGAGCCGCCACGAATTGCTTTTTATCAAACAAGTCGATACCCTGTTTATAAAGCATATCCTTATCAACATAAGAGGCAGTTTTCTGTGATTTTGCTAAAGTGCAAAACAAACATAAACCCACCCAAACTCCATACTTCCGTAGCTTCATGAGGTAATAAAAATCAGCGTAAAAATTTGCAATAAAGTTAGGTTTGGTTTGTATGCCTTTTGTAAAGCGAAAATTCAGTTATTAACCCGTTAGTGTTGATATTGGAATAACGCAGTTTTAAAGCTTGGTTACATTAAGCGTAATTTAGTCGGTTATAAGATGAGCGCTGTTATTAAATTTGAAAAAGCTGTTATTTTTCAGGACGACCGACCTGTTATAGGCAATTTGGATCTGGAAATCAATAAAGGTGAGTTTGTTTACCTCTTGGGGAAGACCGGTAGCGGAAAAAGCAGTTTGTTAAAAACAATTTATGCCGACCTGCCACTTATGCAGGGCACCGCAAGCGTTGCTGGTTATTCGTTAAATAATCTAAAACGTAAGGATATTCCGTATCTGCGCCGCAAATTGGGTATCGTTTTTCAGGATTTTCAGTTATTGGGCGACCGTAGTTTATATGATAACCTCAAATTCGTGATGAAGGCAACGGGATGGAAGGAAGAAGATAAAATTAAAGCGCGGATTAACGAAGTTTTCAAAAAAGTTGGATTAGAAGGGAAAGAACAAAAAATGCCTCACGAATTATCAGGAGGAGAGCAACAACGTGTTAGTATTGCCCGCGCTTTGGTAAACGAGCCTGAGTTGATTTTAGCCGATGAAGCAACCGGTAACTTAGACCCCGAAACATCGGAAGAAATTCTTAATCTTCTGAAGAAAATCAGCGAATCGGGCAGTTCTGTCCTTTTTGCAACGCATGATATGCTCGTTTACCAAAAATTCAAATCACGTACCCTTGTTTGCGAGAATGGTGAATTGAAAGACAAACAGTAGGCAGTAGCAGTAGGCAGTCCGGAGTATTAGCTAAATAATAAATCAACGATTATACCATTCAACCATTTTTCTGTTAAATTTGCCTATTGATAAAAGATGGTATTCAGCAGTATAACCTTTTTAATTTATTTTCTTCCCGTTTTTTTGCTGGTCTATCATTTAGTTCCCGATAAATTCAAGAACACCTGCATTTTAATTTTCAGTATTGTTTTTTATGCCTGGGGCGGACCGAAATTCATTTTTGTGATTTTGGGAACCACGTTTCTTGATTTCTTTTTTGTGGAGGCAATGCATAAAGCGAAAACAAAAAGTTCAAAAAATCAGT
>JAHEYE010000107.1 GCA_023251695.1 Sphingobacteriaceae bacterium
GCTCCGAAAAACAAATATCAGTATTACAATTATTTGCAATCTAAATGGAAAGACAGCACCGATTTTACATGTGGAGGAAGTGCTTACGGCGGAACAGTTCCAACTAAATATGTCTATCCCTGGACTAATTACTTAGGTAATCCCTGCGGTACATGGACAGAATTAACAGCCGGAAATTTAGCGGGAGACCGACGATACATTGCATCGAGCGGTCCATTTAATTTCCCTGCTAAAAGCATGACAGAAGTTGAATACGCTTATGTTTGGTCGGTGGATAGTTCTGCAACAAGCAATATAAATATAGCAAGTGCAAATAAATTAATAAGCGATACCCGCAAAATCCGGAGTTTTTATAAAGCAGGCGCTATAAATTGTTTATCATCAGTTACAATTGGAATTAAAGAAAATGAACTGAAAAACGATTTCATTATCTATCCTAATCCTGTAAATTCTGTTCTTTATATTAAATCAGAAACAAGTTTGGGAAAATGTAACATACTAATTACAGATGTACTAGGAAAAACAGTCTTTGAAACTAAAAACAATAATCTTTACAACACTTCAATAAACATCGAACAACTTAGTAATGGGGTTTATTTTTTAAACTTACAATCTGAAAACGGACAAACCGTTAAGAAATTTATTAAGCAGTAGTCATATAACGGTTTTCTTCTCGAAAAAGGGGGGCTCAATGAGTCCCCTTTATTTTTTATCTTTAGCCAATAAAATAATACTATGAACTACCTTATACATAAAGCAGAAGACCGCGGTCATGCCGACCATGGCTGGTTAAATGCACATCATTCTTTCAGTTTTGCGTCGTGGTATAATCCCGAAAAAGTTCAGTTCGGAATGATACGTGTTTTAAATGACGACATTATTGCAGGCGGAATGGGATTTGGAAAACATCCGCACGATAACATGGAAATTATTACCATCATGCGGAAAGGTGCTTTGCAACATGAAGACAGTATGGGTCATAAAGAAGTGATTTATACAAACGAAGTTCAGGTGATGAGTGCCGGCAGTGGTGTTTTGCATAGCGAAGTAAATGCTAATAAAGACGAAGAGGTACAATTGTTTCAAATTTGGATTTTTCCAAACAAAAAAAATGTAGCGCCGCGTTACGACAAAATAAAGCTCGACGAAAAAAATTATACCAATAAATTTTGTCAGCTTATTTCTCCGGATCAAAACGATGAAGGTTCCTGGATTTATCAGGATGCCTGGTTCAGTTTAGGGAAGTTTGAGAACGGGAAAAGTATTGATTATACCATAAAGAAAAAAAATAACGGCGTTTATGCTTTAATTATCGAAGGAAGTGCCACCATTGACGGGCATCCATTAAATAAACGCGATGCGCTTGGCATTTGGAGTATTGAAAAATTAAACATTACTTCACAAAGCGATAATATGGAAATCCTGATAATGGATGTTCCAATGACGTAAATTTAAAACCAAACTATGGAAAACAATCAAAACAAAATTGAAATTGCAGCCAACGGGCCGATTTTAGTTCAAGGAACAATAGAAATTAAACACAGTGACGGGCGTATTGAAATTAAAGAAAAAAGCTGTGCTCTTTGCCGTTGCGGTCATTCGGCAAACAAACCGTTTTGCGATGGTGCCCACCGTAAAATAGATTTCAAAGGATAAACCCCCGGTAGGCTAAGGATGACAAGCCTTCACATAAAAGTAAAACCAGGTTCATTTAAAGACGAAATCCTTTTCGATGCTGAAGGGAAACTTGTAGTTAAAATACGAGAGAAACCAATTGACGGAGCCGCGAATGATTATTTAATTAAATTTTTAGCAAAAGAGTTTAAAATAAGTAAAGCCCATGTCATTTTAGAAAAAGGACAAACCAGTCCGTTTAAAAAAATAACTTTCAATCTTTCACAAAACGAATTAGAAATTTTACTGGATAAATACAAAAAATAAACAAACCCCGATTTTTATACTTCTACCTACTAATCACTGCTTACTGCACTCTGCCTACTGCCTACTGCCTACTACCTCTGTCTTTTTGCTCTTCACAATATTCTCAACAAACTGATCAAACAAGTAACGGCTGTCGTGCGGACCAGGACAAGCCTCAGGATGATACTGAACTGAGAACACCGCTTTGTTTTTTAAACGAATACCCTCAATGGTTTTATCGTTTAAGTTTACATGGGTTGCTTCAATATTTGGGTTTTTATCAACGTCTTCAGCTTTAATACTGAAACCATGATTTTGCGAAGTGATTTCACACTTACCGGTAATTAAATTTTTTACAGGGTGATTTATTCCTCTGTGCCCTGCATGCATCTTGTAAGTTTTGATACCTTGCGATTCTGCTAATAACTGATGTCCTAAACAAATTCCGAAAACAGGCTTCCCACTTTCTACAATTTGTTTCACCAAATTAATTTCATCCTTCATTACACTTGGGTCACCGGGACCATTACTCAACATAAATCCATCCGGATTAAATTCAAGCATTTCTTTTAAAGTTGTTTTCATCGGGAATACTTTTAAATAACAACCTCTCTCTGCTAATGAACGTAAAATATTTTTCTTTACTCCAAAATCAATTACAGCCACTTTATGTTTAGAGTTTTTATCCCCCATTTCAAAAGCTTTTTTTGTTGTTACTTTTGATGACAACTCTAAGCCTTCCATTTTAGGAACTTTCGACAATATTTTTTTCAGCTCGTCAACATTGGTGTTCTCTGAAGAAATAATACAATTCATCGCTCCTTTATCGCGTACATAACGTACAATGGCACGCGTATCTACATCACTTATGGATACAATTCCGTTCTTCTCGAAATACTGCTGCAACGATTGCTGTGCGCGTTTGCGTGAAAAACCCTCGTTGAATTTTTTGCATATCATTCCCGAAATTTTAACACTGTCACTCTCCACTTCACTTTCTTCAATACCGTAATTTCCCACATGGACATTATTCATTACAATAATTTGTCCGTAATAACTTGGGTCGGTATAAATTTCCTGATAGCCGGTCATACCGGTATTAAAACAGATTTCACCGGTAGTGGTACCGATTTTTCCGGCGGCTTTTCCTTCAAAAACCTTTCCGTCTTCCAATAAAAGTATTGCTTTTTGCTTAGGTTGGTATTTTAGTTGCATTTTTTTAGAACCTTAATTCTAAAACGTGAAGGTCGGTAAAAAAACGAAGCAGCAAAAGGATGTTAATAGGTTTTTGAAAACTCTAGTGGATGCCGATTTTGGTATCTTTTTTCTTCGGCCTAAACATCGCTTTAAGCTTATACTCAAAGCCCTGGGTCGGACTCTGGGCGGGCGATTGCGCCAAATTACCATAACTATTGATGAAGAAAAATGCCGGTAAGCCTTTCAGGTTGTATTTATGAAAAGAAGCGTCCTCAAAACCCTTGCCATCCTGTAAAATGGTCCATGTGTACTTAGGGTTCTGTTTTAAGTAATTCTTAAAAATCTTTACACTGTCGTCGGTACAAATACTTACAAACGCCACTTTATCGCCATACTTTTTCACTAAATCCATAATTTTCGGCATCTCCTTCATACTCTCAATGTTTTTGGTAGAGAAAAAATTGAGATAAATGTACCGCTTTGCAAAATCTGCTTTACTTAGCCGTTTGCCTGTCCGGTCAATACCCCAAAATTCCGGGGCATTTGAACCCACACTTAAATTATTAATGATCTGTAAAATATTACTTGCAATTTTTTTGAGTCCGGGAACTTTTGTTGATTCGAAAAACTGCTCAATAATAGCGTGAACCTGCTCTTTATCATATTGCGGATTGTAATAATAGTCCCACAAACTTTTAATAATAACCAATTCACATAAAGTATCATTGGCAAGCAAAGGATCTTTTTTTACAAATGTTTTGAGATTAGCATACTGTCCTGTTGTATTTATCAGATGGTGAATATTCTCGTTGGCCTTGCCGCTTGAAAAGGCTTCGAGATATCCTTTAAAAAAAGCGTTAAAAAAAGCCATGTATTCGTATTGATTGTATTGAACAGGTTTATTGGCAAGAAAAGTTGATGAAAGATATGTTTTGCTCCTTGAGGCATTTGAATTCAGTTCAGCTATGTTATATTCGACGTAACTTTTAAAATAATTATTCTTGTTTTTTTTGTACCGCCAGCTGCAAATTAATTTAACGGTGTCTAATTTCTGAAAGACGCGCGTTTTATTTAAAAACTGATTTTGTGCGTTGGCGAAAATTGTATTGTACACTTTATTAAAATCAATTATTAAAGTATTCAATTCGGTTGTATCACCGGAAATAATGCCAAGATCAACATTAGTTTCTGTCTCACCTCTTACATCAAGCGTAGTGTCTTTCGCCGGAAAAGTAAGCGAATAAACATAATCGGGTTGAATGTATAGTTTACCGAAAAAATTATCGATCTGCAATTGCACAACTTCAGTTCTGTTTATCTGCATGTTCAATTCAAAATTTCCGTTATTATCTACTGTATCGAGGGCTTCGCGCACCCGTGTATATGTCACCAAATCATTGTAAGCCAGTAACGAAATTGCTTTTCCCTTATGTGAAGGGTGTGCTTTGCCCAGAATCTTTACATTCTGCGAATAACCGGCCGAAAAGACGAACAAGAATGAAATAAAGAGGAGTTTTTTATGAAACAATGTCCGCATCATGCTGAATAACGCAAAAATGCAAAAAAGTTACCAATAAATAAGCCAATTATTTTATATTTGATTAACCAAATTCAACATGAAAAAACTATTTGCAATCATCGCCTTAGGTATCACCTTTTCCTGTTCGCAAAACAACGAACCAAAAGTTTCTACCATCGAAAAAACAGAAATTCTTCAAAAAGAGATTTCAATACCTGAAAAAATCTCATTTCCTTCGGGCGACGGCCTGCCGATAACTGCCAATTTATATCATAAGGATGATAAAGCGCCCGTTATTGTATTATGCCACCAGGCCCGGTTCAATAAATTTGAATATACAGGTATTGCAAAAAGTTTATGGGAAAAAGGCTTTAATTGTCTGGCTATCGACCAACGTTCGGGAGGAGGGATTGTAGAAGAATTTAACGAAACAAATCTGGAAGCACTTAAACAAAAAAAGCCGGTTGATTTTCTGGATGCGGAACAGGATGTGATTGCGGCTGTTAATTTCGCGAGTAAAAAGTACGGTAAAAAAATTATTTTATGGGGTAGCTCCTACTCTTCTGTGCTTGCACTTTATACCGCTATAGCTAACGACAGCGTAAAGGCCGTTATTTCATTTAGTCCGGGTGATTATTTTGTTAAAGAAAAAGGTTCCTTGGCTGCTTTATTGCAAAATTTTACTAAACCTATGTTCGTCACATCATCAAAAGAAGAAGCAAAAGAATTAACACAAATGCTTTCCAAAATGAAAATGAATGAAAAACAAACTCAGTTCATTCCTGATTCTGCAGGATTTCATGGTTCCCGCGCTTTATGGAAAACTTCGGAAAATAACGAAGAATATTGGAAAGCAATTAACGCATTCCTTGAAAAAGTGAAATAGAAACGCTTATTTTATTCTACAACAGGAATTTCAAATCCTGTGATTTCTTTTAGCATTTTTACTTTAAGAGGTATCCCGCCTTTAACAGTTTGAGAAATCGTTATATCGGTACCAACGGCATAAAAATAATATTGTCCGTGATAAATTTTTTCAATTAAAAAATTACCATTGTGATCAGCGTCGATATAAGTATTGTAAACGCTAACATCTGCCCCCGGAAAATCAGTAGCATTGTATTTTATGTAAACCCTAGCATAAGGTATGGCCTGAGAATGGTGCATAACCTTACCTTTAATGTTTGATTTGCCTCCTAATTGATTTTTCTTGCAACCGAAGAACGTCAAGGCACACACTACTAATAAAATGTATTTTAAGTTTTTCATGGGAAATTGTTTTCTCAAATTTAACAAATTTATCTTAGTTATACCTAATGAATCTCTTTAAACCTTGAATCGTTAAATAATGAATAATCATTAAGCGTGGCTAAAAAACTTAACAAATCACTCTTTTCCTGCGGACTAAGTGCAATTCCTCCACTTAATAAAGGATCTAAATTGATTGTTGGTGAAACACCCGTTTCATAATGATTCAATACCTGAGTAAGTGAACTAAACCTTCCGTCATGCATATACGGAGAAGTAAATCCAAGATTACGCAAAGACGGGGTTTTAAACCTGAAAATATCATTTGCATCAAGAGTAATCTTATATCTTCCGCTATCCTGATACGAGTTTATCGGCAGTCCATTATTCCTGAAACTATAATCACTAAATAAAGGTTCGTTGTGACAAGAGGCACATTTGTTTTTGAAAACAGTATAACCGTTATTTTCGGCCGCCGTAAATGTTTCCTTTCCATTCTTTACCTTATCATATTTACTATTATAAGAAACCATTAAACCCATGAACTGTGCAAATGATTTTAAAAAACGCTGTGATGTGACAACCGTATCTCCATATGCATTTTTAAACAACGTTTTATATTTTGATGAAGCAGCAATTCTTAAAAGAGCATTGCTCAAACTTAAATTCATTTCAATGGGATTTTGAATCGGCCCAATTGGTTGATTTTCTAAATTATTCACACCGCCATCCCACATTATTTTTGTGTGCCATGTTAAATTAAATAAGGCAGGCGAATTTCTTTTTCCAAGCAAACCATTTACCCCGTGACTTGTAGCATGACTCGGCCCATTGGTAAAACCAAAAACCTGCATGTGACAACTACCGCAGGAAATAGTTGAATCGAGAGAAAGCATGGGTTCGTAAAACAAATATCTTCCTAATGTAAATCCATCATAAGTAACCGTATTCCCCGTAAAATCATAAACAGGATTTGGCCAGCCGGCCGGAACAACCGGTTCATAGGAATTCTCTGAACCAATGGTGGCCGGATTAATAATTTCAGGATCTTTTTTACAAGAAACGAAGAGTAAGCTTAAAGAAATTATTTTAAGAATCCCTTTCATTAATTCACGATTGCAGTTACCGAAATCATATCTGCATAATTTAAAGCGATTTCATGTGCTTTTTTTCCTATAGCAACCGACGAATAACCGGCCAGATCAATTGTACTTGGATTTTTAAACCATTCCAAAATATCAGTTTTCATCATTACTTTGGGTACTTTATTGCTCACTACTTGTATAAGGTTTGTACCAAAGGATGGGCTTGATTTTACAATGGTATTCCATTGGCCTGTAAAGCCGCCGATATGCTGAAAAAAGTTCCCAAAAGGGGATGCATTGCATGAACCTTCCATTTTTGCAAAAATATAACCCTGTGCCCAATCCCAGAACATATCGTGAATAGGATCTAAGGCGCCCGTTTGTGCGCCGCTGCAATTTCTTAAACTATCAACGCCAATAATAAATTCCATGCTAATGTAATTACCCAAAGGAACATTAGGAATTGAAAAACTTAAACTTGTACTGTCATTTTGTTTTATGAGACGGTAACTCTCAGGCTCTACAAATTCATAACCGTCATCTCTTTTTAATTTTATATTGCTGATATAATATTTGAAGAGCGAAACTGAAAAAGTATCGAGATTTTCATTGATATAGGTTTGCGTATTTAAAGCAAGAGGCATACTGCCCACCATGTTGGTAATTTGAAAATCGACGGAATTGGTTTGAACAAATCCTGTATCATTGTTATTTGTACTCTGTGTTATCGGGTCCTTTTTACATGACACGGCTAAAACAAGAAATAAAACAATAACAGACAGTTTTCTCATATTATAAAGTTACAATAAAACTATCCTGAATCCAAACGAAAGAAACTGTAATTTGTAATCCTATTTCACGGGATCATAACCGTGTCCGCCCCAGGGGTGACAGGTAATTATTCTTCTAAACCCTAACCAACAGCCTTTAAAGATGCCGTATTTGTTAATCGCATCAATACTGTATTGAGAACAGGTTGGCGTGTACCGACAAGAATTCGGAAGCAGAGGAGAAATAGAATATTGATAGAATTTGATGAAGAAAACCGGGATTATTTTCAGACTGAATTTCATTATTTAACATTCAGCGTTAAAAATGATTTTCCATTGATAAAACCTTCCAATTTATCACCAATTTTAACCTGACCAACACCCTCGGGTGTACCTGTATAAATTAAATCGCCCGTTTTTAGAGTAACAAATTGAGAAATATAACTAATCACTTTATCAAAACTAAAAATCAAATCCTTAGAGTTACCAATTTGACGGCTTTCTCCGTTAATTTTCAATTCGAAATTGATGTTTTTCAAATCTCCCAGTTCTTCTTTCTTCACAAAATTCCCGATGGGTGCTGAATTGTCAAACGCTTTTGCTTTTTCCCAGGGTAAACCTTTTTCTTTGCATTTAGCTTGTATATCGCGGGCTGTAAAATCAATTCCTAAACCAATTTCATCATAATATTTATGCGCAAATTGCTCTTCGATATGTTTACCGGCTTTTGAAATTTTCAAAACCAATTCGATTTCGTGATGTACATCCTTACTGAATTCAGGAATATAAAAATCACCCTCTTTCAATAAAGAAGTATCAGGTTTCATAAAGTAAACAGGCTCCGAAGGCACATCGCTTTTCATTTCCTTAGCGTGTTCGGCGTAATTACGACCTATACATATGATTTTCATGGTGCAAATGTAGGTATTTTCTACGATATGGGTTTGTAGTTTTTGTTCCGGCCGCAATTGGACTCACCCCCGTCCCCTCTCTAAAAACAGAGAGGGGCGATACTTCTCGTTCTTAAAAGAAATTAAAGTTTGTTTATGAATTCGATTGCCATATTAATCTCTCCATTTTTGAAACGAGTTACTTTTATCCCCATTTCTTGCAGAATGGAATCTCTGTTCTCGTCATACTCTTTTTGGATTTCGTGAATTTCACCATCCAATTCAATAATTACTTTCTTTTCTGCACAATAAAAATCGGCAATGAAATAATTAAGGTTAAAACCGTTTGCCTGATAAATAAAAGGGTGTTGACGCAGAAATTTCAAGCCTTTTATTTTTCTGTTTCTAATCCGTTTCCATAAAAATTTCTCACTTTTGGTTTGGTTTCTTCTGAGCCTACGGCAGCGTTTTACTATTTGATGTTTATTCATTTTTTAATATCCTATAAAACATCGAAATTAAATCCGAAGACACCAAACCCTTGCTATAAATTGTAGCATTCTTGAAACCGCCTCTACTCCCCCTCTCTATTTGTAGAGAGGGGGTTGGGGGGTGAGTCCAAATGCATTACTTATTAAAAATTAAATAACAAAGCGTTCCTGCTTCAATATAGGCTTATCGTTTTCTCTTAAACCGTTCGTTAATACTTGAATAATAGAACATTTGAACAATAGAATTTAGAATTGAAACTATATACTTCGGATGTTCGCTTGTTCTATTGTTCAATTATTCGATTGTTCAATTGGGTTGGGGGGTGAGTCCAAATGCATTATTTATTAAAAATTAAATAACAAAGCCTTCCTGCTTCAATAAGCCTTAGTATATTTAACCATGTTTAGCATCGACCCCTCCAAACGCTTTACACTTGAGGATGTAAGCAAAATCTTAAAGAAGAATGAAAAATTGCAGCTTTCTGATGCAGCAATCAAAAACATTGAAAAATGCCGCAATTACCTCGATAAAAAAATAAAGTCTAATAAAAGCCCTATTTATGGCATCAACACCGGGTTCGGTTCACTTTGTAATGTCCAGATTGCTGATAAAGACCTTGAAAAATTACAGGAAAATCTGGTGATGAGTCATGCCTGCGGTATGGGCGGAGAAGTTCCGCAGGAAATCGTGAAACTGATGTTGCTTTTGAAAATTCAGGCGCTCAGTTACGGAAAAAGCGGCATTCAATTGGCTACGGTAGAACGTCTGATTGATTTTTATAATAACAATATTCTTCCTGTTGTTTATCAATTAGGTTCGTTGGGTGCTTCAGGCGATCTCGCGCCCCTCGCGCATCTCTCTTTGCCGCTAATTGGAAAAGGAGAAGTTAATTTCGAAAATAAAAAACAAAACGCAGTTGATGTTCTCAAAAAACTAAAACTTTCTCCTGTAAAATTAAAATCAAAAGAAGGACTGGCTTTACTCAACGGCACGCAATTCATGAGCGCTTACGGAGTTTATTGTTTGTTGAAAGCAGAAAAATTAAACAAGAATGCCGATCTTATATCGGCCATGTCGTTAGACGCATTCGAGTGCCGTATCGATCCGTTTAAAGAACACCTCCATACTATCAGACCACACAGTGGACAATTACAAACGGCAAAAGCCATCAGAACTATATTAAGCGGAAGCAAAATTTCGGCAAAAGTAAAAAAACAGGTGCAGGACCCCTACTCGTTCCGTTGTATTCCGCAGGTGCATGGTGCCACAAAAGAT